>JAKPNH010000006.1 GCA_029548485.1 bacterium | reverse complement strand
GCCGCCCTGCTCGTTCAGAGCAGAGTCCCGCAAAAAAGTTTTCTTTTCCTTTTAAAAGAAAAAATCGAGCGCGCGCAAAATAAAAAATTGCGAAGAAAACTTTTTTGCGGAACAGCGAGCGAAGCGAGCGGCGGCGGGGCGGAGCGTCAGTTTCGCTCAAAAAAGGTTCGCGCAAAGTTTAGAATATCCCACCAATCGCAATTTTCGCCGTTTTTGGAAAGGATTGCCTCGCGGCTTCGCCGCTCGGCATTCGGGCTTTGCGCCTTGCGCAAAGCCATAAAATCCCACGGTGGGCAAAAAGAAAAGGAAATGGATTTGTCTTTTTCGTATCTAGAATAATAATTTATAAAATTATGCTCAAACCAAAATATTTTCTCTACGCTCGGAAATCAACGGAAGATGACGACCACCAAATTATGAGTATTGAAGCTCAATTATTTGAATTGCGAGAATACGCGCGTAGAGAAAATGTGGAAATTCTTGCAGAATTTACAGAAGCGAAAAGCGCAAAGAAACCCGGACGAGAAAAATTTGCGGAAATGATTGACGAGATAGAAAAATCTGACGGAGTAGGAATTTTATCGTGGCACCCCGACCGCCTCGCTCGCAATTCTGTGGACGGCGGCAAAATTATCTATCTCGTGGACACGCAAAAAATAGTTTCTTTGCGCTTTCCGACATTTTGGTTTGAGCCCACGCCGCAAGGGTTGTTTATGTTGCAAGTGGCGTTCGGTCAAAGCAAATATTATTCCGACAATTTGGTGGAAAATATCAATCGCGGTATTCGCCAAAAACTCCGCCGCGGCGAATGGCTGACAAAAGCGCCGTTTGGCTATGTGAATAATACTAAAACACGAACGATAGAACCGCACCCTACACTTTCAAAAGTCATTGTTCGCGCTTTTGAGGAATTCGCCACCGGAAAACATACACTCGGAAGTTTGGCGGAGTTTTTGGCTGAACTTGGCTTGGAAACAAAGAACCGAACGCCACTTGCCAAAGCGTCCGTTTCCCGAATGCTCACCAATCAGGCGTATTTGGGTTTGGTGAAGCACAAAGGCGAATATCACGAAGGACGCTTTGAGCCAATTCTTTCCGCAACGCTTTTTGAAGCCGTGCAAGAAGTATTGCGCCGTAAAGCAAAACCGAGAAAATCAAAACAACGCCACGATTTCCCATTTACCGGACTTATGACTTGCGGAGAATGTGGTTCGGCGATCACGGCGCAATTTTCGCGCGGCAAGTGCGGCGGCATATATCGCTACTATCGTTGCACCAAAAAGAAAGGTGTTTGCTCGCAAAAGTATATTCAAGAAAAGGATCTTGCCGCGCAAATTAAGGCACGGCTTCAAAGCGTTGCCTTTTGCGACGAGTGGACTTCAAAAATGTTGAGGCAAGTTGATGAATGGGAAAAAGAAAATAATCACTCGTCGCAAAAATTTGTTCAAAATCTGAAAAATAAACTTTTGGAAACGCAAGAGAAACTAGACAAATTGGTTTCTGCCTACATTGACGGCGACATACCAAAGGAAAATTATCTGCCGAAAAAAGAGGAACTATTAAAGCAAAAAGTTTCTCTTGCGAACGATTTGGAAGATTTTGGACAAACAGGAAAGAATTGGCTCCAACCCTTGCGTGCGTGGATTTTAGATACGAGAAAAGCCAAAAATTTGGCTTCTTCCGAAAACTACGAGGAAATGAAGCGGTTTGTTCAAAAAGTCGGAACGAACCCCAAATTTTTGAACAAATCCATTTCCTTTTCTTTTTGCCCACCGTGGGATTTTATGGCTTTGCGCAAGGCGCAAAGCCCGAATGCCGAGCGGCGAAGCCGCGAGGCAACCCTTTCCCAAAATGGCGAAAGTTGCGATTGGTGGACCTAAGGGGATTCGAACCCCTCGCCTCTTCTATGCCATAGAAGCGCTCTACCAAATGAGCTATAGGCCCGTTAAAACAATGTCTATTGTAAAGGATTCTCGGGGAAAAACAAATGTAAACCGCTTGTAAACAAGGCTCTTAAAATATAAGCTGAAATGGCACGGGAAGCGTGCCAGAGCGGTCGAATGGGCCTGTCTTGAAAACAGGTATGCCCGAAAGGGCATCAGAGGTTCGAATCCTCTCGCTTCCGCTTCATTTATAAACAAATAAATTATAAGTAATGATCAATCTAAAACGCATTTACGAACCCTACAGTAAAGACGACGGTTTCCGGATCTTAGTCGATAGGCTTTGGCCGAGGGGCGTGAGCAAAGAAAAAGCCAAACTCAATTTGTGGCTTAAAGACATCGGGCCGAGCAACGAACTCCGCAAATGGTTTAATCACGAAGTAGAAAAATGGCCCGAGTTCAAGAAAAGATACAAGCGAGAACTCAGAGACAAAAAGGATCTTTTGGAAGAGTTGAAGGACATACATCGCGAACACAAGAAAATAACGCTCCTTTACGCCGCCAAAGACGAAAAGCACAATGAGGCGATAATTATCAAAGATTTTTTGTAAATAAGCAACAACAACTGTGCTATAATCAAACAAAGTCGATACGTTAAAAAAATATAAACATCATGTGGTCAATCATAGGCATTGTTCTGCTCGTAGCCTGGGTCGCCGGGTTTTTCGTTTTTAAGATCGCCGGGGTCTTCATTCACCTGCTTCTCATAATGGCGGTAATTTCTTTTCTCGTCCGCATAATCAGGGGAAAATAAAATTAATACTATTATCATGGCCAAAATCACCAAAGCAAAAGTCAAAAGCAGCGCCCGCAAAATTAGGAACGCGACCGAAGAACAATTTGACGAAATGCAGAAAAATTACCAGAAGGTCATGGGAAACGTAAACAATATGACCGCCCCCGGGCTTTTGTTCGTTTCCTTCATCGGAATAGCCATCATCCTTTTGCTCGACAGTGCGCTCTTCGATCTTATCGGATTATTGGTGCTGATTTATCCGTTCTATCTCTTCGCGCAAAAAACCGGACATCACGACGGTTATTGCGAAGGATATTACGACCACATGACCAAGGATAAGAACGCCGAAGACGCCGATAGGAGCGATAAAAAAGATTAAAACATAACTCCCGATATTGAGCCGCTTTGGCGTTTTTACCGATCTTTCCTGTTGATTTTACGCATTCTGTATTAAAATTAAGCCATGAAAAAAGGTTTTAAAAACAACATCGAGAAGTTAACCCTTGAGAATAACAATTTCCGAAAGGTCCTCTACACCGCCGAACACTGCCAGCTCGTCTTGATGAGCCTCAAACCCAAAGAAGACATCGGCGTCGAAATCCATCCGGACAACGACCAATTCTTCAGGTTCGAAGCCGGCCACGGCAAGGCCATCATCGACGGCAACGAATACGATCTCGCGGACGGCGACGCGGTCATCGTCCCTGCCGGAGCCGAACACAACATCATAAACGTTTCTGAAACCGAGGAATTGAAAATGTATACCATATATTCTCCGGCCCACCATAAAGACGGAATCGTGCGGCTGACCAAAGAAGAAGCGACGGCGAACGAAGCGGACTTCGACGGACAAACAACGGAATAAATAAGCAACTGATACAAAAACTCTCCCTTCATAGAGGGAGAGTTTTGTTTTTATTCGAGTTAATTAGCGTCCGTGCAAACGAATCCGCTCGATCCGCCTACCCAACCGCCCAAAGCGGAGCATCTGTTGACGCAAGTTTCTATCGCGCCCACATTTTGGCATTTGACTCCGGATCCCAAATTTCCGGTAATCGAGCCATCATGGCAAACGCATTTATACGATCCCACCGCCGTCGAAGACTGGCTAGAGGCTTTCACGAGAATGCTCGAAGCCGCGCGCATTCCAATGTTGCTGTAAGAAGGATTGGTCATATAATCGTCTTCCTTGTAATTAGACATTGAGCCGATCTCGTGCGATCTAAAGCATCGAACGCCGATTTCGTAAGCTCCGGCCGGAACGCCGTACGTCGCAAACGTCGTGCTTCCGGTTCTCGAAAGATTATCCTTGGTGGTGTTCGAGCCTTCGAACCAGACGCGGCATCCCTGGAAATTTGAAGAAGCGTTCCAGCTCACGGAAAAAGTCTGGCCCTCGTTTACGGACGAAGGGACGACGCTCGTGATATTCACGTACTCACTAGAGTATGAAGGCGGTATGTAAACGTAGTCGTTATCGTCATCATCGTCGTCGTAATAAGAGGTTTGCGAAGGAATCGCCACCGAAACCCTATTCGACAGACTTCCCTCGCCGTAAGCATTCATCGCCGAAACGCGATAATAATAAGTACGGCCCCTAGACACGCTCGAATCCGTATAGTTGGTGAATTGAGTAGTGGTGAGCAGAGAAAGGCTGCCCGAAGAAGTTCCCCGGTAGATCCGGTAGTTCTGGATATAGCTTCCGCCGTCGTTAGGAGTGCTCCAAGACAAAAGGGCGTAGCCGGCGTTGTTCACCACGCTCAAGTTGGTGATTTGTCCGGGAACAGTTTTCTGTTGGGAAGGCGGATAATAGACATTCGCGTAAGGCGTGGCCGAAACCTTGTTCGACAGACTTCCTTCGCCGTAAGTATTGACGGCGGAAACACGATAGTAGTAAGTCGTGCCGTTAGAAACAGAGGTATCGACAAAGCTCGGCGATCCGGCGGTCGTGTAAAAGCTATCGCCGTAATAATCGGTCGAACGATAAATCTTGTAATAGGAAATCGAATCGGAAGACGGCGTTGACCACGAAAGATAAACCTGGCTGTTGCCGGGATTCGCCGACAATCCGGAAACCTGCCCAGGAACCTGGTTGTAATTGTAGTAATAGTAAGACGAAGCGACCGGCGTGGCGCCGACCTCGGCGGACATCGGGCCTTCACCCGCGGAATTCACGGCGGAGACTTTGAAATAATACGTCTGGCCGTTGTTCAAACCGTAGTTCACGAAAGAATTCGTATACGCGGTCGAGATATACGTCATATTGCCGTAGTAATCCCTCCGGTAAATCTTGTATCCGGTGATGGCGGATCCGCTCGTCGCGGACCATGAAAGAGAAACCTGGCCGTCTCCCGGAACCGCCGTCAAATTGGAAATCTGGCCGGGTAATCCGGCGTTGTAGGTATAAGTGTAGCCTGTCGGAGTGGCCGAAACCCTGTTCGACAAGCTTCCCTCGCCGACGGAGTTAACGGCGGAAACGCGGTAGTAATAAACGGT
The DNA here is from genome assembly GCA_029548485.1 of bacterium. Classification (GTDB taxonomy): domain Bacteria; phylum Patescibacteriota; class Minisyncoccia; order UBA6257; family Colwellbacteraceae; genus JAMCQZ01. Next base: position 92,875 of record JAKPNH010000006.1, on the reverse strand, counting down.
GTTGTTCAGCACGTTGACGTCGGTAAAAGCCGAAGAGGCGGTGGAAGTAAGAAAAGTTTCTCCGCCGGCCCAAGTGCCGCGGTAGATCTTATACGAAGAGATCGTTCGGCCGCCGCTGTAAGGAGCTGACCAAGCCAAAGAAACCAGATTGTTTCCGGAAACCGCCACCAAGCTGTTGACGGCCGACGGAACCGAAACCGCAGGCGCAACGCCACCGTTATTGTCGTTCGAAATCGGTCTAGATCCCGAAATGCTCGGCAGAACATTCACCGCGTCCGACATCGGGCCTTCGCCCATGATGTTCGCGGCCGAAACCTTGTAATAATAAGTAGTGCCGTTTCTGACTCCGGTATCGGTGAAAGACTCGCGAGAAACCGCGGTCAAGAAATTCAGATCGTTCGAATACTCGCCGCGATAAATCCGGTAAGCGGTGATTTTGCTGCCACCGTCCTGGGGCGCGGCCCAAGCGAGCGAAACCTGTTCGTCTCCGGAAACGGCCACCAGGTTGGAAATCTTCTGGGGAACGGTAACCGTTTCTCCTTCGAGGCTCGAAAGAATGGTGGCGGAAAACCTTCGGAAAATAAGATTAGCCCTGTTCGCCAGATAAAAAATACCGACCAAAATCAAAGCGACGATAATCGCGATCAGCACCTTTCTATTGATGGTAATAGTCATTTCTATAGTTTATTGGATTTTTGACTCAATATATTAATAATATAACATTTTGACGTTTTAGTCAAGAAGGCCGCTTTTTATAAGTAAAAAGCGGCCTTTTGGCTTATGGTTCCGATTTCAGACAACGATATTGATCAAACGTCCTTCGACGAAAATCACCCTGATCGGTTTTGATCCTTTGAGAAAAGCTCTCACTTTCGGCCTTCCTAAGGCGATTTTCTCCGCTTCTTTGGCCTCTATTCCGGATTCGACTTCCACTCTGTCTCTTACTCGGCCGTTCACCTGGATCACCAGTTCGAAACTTCCGGACTCGATGCCGCTTTCCTCGTAAGATGGCCAGGGCTTCGAATGGACGCTCGGCTTGTTTCCGAGTATCAACCAGATCTCCTCGCTTAAAAACGGAGTAAAAGGGGCGAGCATCAAGACGAACGTTTCCAAATCTTGCTTGCTCACTTCGTCCGGATGTTCGGAAAACTTGTTCATGATGATCATCAGTTCCGCGATGGCGACATTGTAGCGGAGATCGGAAAGATTCTTGGTGATTTTTTTGATGGAAGCATGGAGCCACGGAGAGAGATTCTTCTTTTTCCGCGGCTTGAAATGGATGACGAAATTCCAGACCCGATCCAAAAGCCTGGTGATGCCGACAATGCCCGCGTCGCGGAAATCCCCTCCTTCCTCGAGCGGACCCAGGAACATCAAATGCATCCTGAAGGCGTCGGCTCCGAATTTCTTGATATAATCGTCGGGATTGATGACGTTGCCTTTAGATTTGGAAATCTTCGCTCCATTCCTCAAAAGCAATCCGTGGGCGTGGAAAGTGGCGAACGGCTCTTCGAAATCCAGGTACCCCAGATCTTTCAAGGCCATGGTCAAGAATCTCGAATACAAAAGATGGAGCACGGCGTGTTCGGCGCCTCCCAAATACATGTCGACCGGCAGCCATTTTTTGGTGAGTTTCGGATCAAAAGCGCGCTTTTTGTCGGTTACCGAAGGATAACGCAAAAAATACCAGGCCGAATCGAGAAAAGTGTCCGAGACGTCGGTCTCCCTGTGCCCCGTTTCTCCGCAGCGCGGACAAGGGGTTTCGTAAAAACTTTTGACCGACGCCAAAGGCGAGGACCCGGATCCGGTCGGCCGGAAATCTTTCACAAAAGGCAGAACGACCGGTAGGTTTTTTTCTTTTACCGGAATCCAGCCGGGATTCTCGATTTCTCCCTTGCTCCATCCCTTGGCTTTGGCCCGCTTCGGGCCAAGATTATTCAAAGCCTCGGCGCAATGCCCGCAATAAACTAAAGGAATGGGCGGGCCCCAGTAGCGCTGTCTCGAAATAAGCCAGTCACGGAGCCGGTATTCGGTCGTTCTTTTGGCCTTGGTCTGCTTGATCGCCTGGTCTTTGGGGATCAAAGGAGCTTTCACGACCGGCAATCCGAATTTTTCGGAAAAAGCGAAATCGCGTTCGTCGTAAGCCGGCACCGCCATGATCGCTCCAGTGCCGTATCCGGCAACGACGTAGTCCGAAACCCAGATCGGGATTTCCATGTTGTTGCTAGGATTAATCGCCTTCACTCCCTTAAGCTCGACGCCGGTTTTCTCCCTTTCCTCGCTGATCCTTTCGGCTTCTGATTTTCCGGCGGATTTGGCGATATATTTTTCGACTTCTTCCCAGTTTTTGATCTTTTTTCTAAGCGACTGAATGACCGCGCTTTCCGGAGCGAGCACCAGGTAGGTTGCGCCCAAAATCGTGTCCGGCCTTGTCGTGAAAACCGATATCGGCGACTTCAGTCCGGAGACGCTGAATTTGATCAAAGCGCCTTCGGAGCGGCCGATCCAATTTTTCTGGGCAATCTTCACTTTTTCCGACCAGTCCAGCTTATCGAGGTTGTCCAAAAGCTTCCCGGCGTATTTGGTGGTTTTGAAAAACCACTGCTCCAAATCCTTTTTAACGACTTCGCTGTCGCAACGTTCGCATTTTCCGGAAATCACCTGCTCGTCCGCCAGAACCGTTTTACAGGACGGGCACCAATTCACTGGAGATTTCTTACGGAAAGCCAAACCAGCCTTGAAAAGCTCGGTAAAAATCCATTGGGTCCAGCGGTAATATTCCGGATCGTAAGTCTGAAGGCGATTGTCCCAGGCGAACCCGTTGCCGATCATCTGAAGCTGGCGATAGAAATTCTTTTCTGTTTTTTTCGCCTGCTTCATCGGGTGCGCCCCGATCTTGATGGCGTAATTCTCGGAATGGATACCGAAGCCGTCGAGCCCGATCGGCTCGAAAACGTCGCAGCCTTGCATGCGTTTGAACCGGCCGTAGATGTCGCTGCCGGTGAAGGCGTACATGTTGCCCACGTGAAGCCCTTCAGCCGAAGGATACGGGAACATCATCAAGTTGTAAAAAGGGTTTTTGGCCTTCTTGAGATCGGGCTGGAAAACCTTTTTTTTGAGCCAAAAGGCGGTCCATTTCTTCTCGATTTTCCGAAACGGATAATTCTTCATACAGAAGAATGATAAGGCTTTTCAGGCTCGGATTGCAAAAATCCGAAGGGCGTTTTCAGTGGTTTCTCTGGCCACCTCCTCCAAACTCAAGCCTTTGACTTTGGCGATGTACTCCGCCACGTGGACGACAAAGCTCGGTTCGTTTCTCTCTCCGCGGAAAGGAACCGGCGCCACATAAGGAGCGTCGGTTTCGAGAAGCAGACAATCGAGCGGAATCCGCCGCAAGACTTCGTCGTAATTCCCCGCGAAAGTGACGGCTCCGCCGAAAGAAAAAGAAAATCCCATCTCAAGGAGCGTTTCGGCGTCTTTAAGGCTTCCCGTGAAAAAATGGCTTATTCCCGGCCGATCCGGAAGAAGCCGCGATCGTTCGCTCCGGAGAATCTCGATGAGATCGGGGTAGGCGTCGCGGCAATGGACCATCAAAGGCTTACCCGCTTCTTCCGCCAGTTTGATTTGAGCCGAAAAAATTTCCTTCTGCCTGTCTTTGGCGGCGTTTTTTAAGCGGAAATAATCCAAGCCGCACTCGCCTATGGCCACTACTTTCGGATTTTCCGCAAGCCGCCGGAAAAAATCGTAATCGAATTCTTCGTTTTCCGAAACCGATTCCTCCGGGTCTTTTTTTGCGGCGTCTTCGGCGTGGATCGGATGGAAGCCGACGGTGGCGTAAACTCCTTTTTCGTGATCTTCCGCGATGGCCACGGCTTTTTCCGAAGTCTCTTTCTGCGAACCGACGTTATTCAACCACACTCCCTTATCCAAGGCACGCTTAATCACCTCCTCGTAATCATCTTTGAAGGCGGCAAATTGAGTATGCGTATGAACGTCGAAGAATTTGGGCATGATCGTTTCCGAGCGGGAAAAATCTTATTTATCGCGTGTTTTAATTAATTCGTTATTGTCAAAATATATTCTCTGCTATCGGTTCCCACCTGGGAAGAAACTAAGATGTTAAACACGGCAGGAAGAGAAGCCACGGTTTTGGACACGGGGGTTCCTGATGCGACAACATCTCCATTAAGCCTGATCGTGCCTCCGCCGGTGGCCGTCGACGTAATATTGAACGTCAAGTTTCCAGCTGTCGAAGCAGAATATTGAAGTATATTGTATTCAAAAGTGGGTAACAGCGTAGAGGTAAACTTTGAATATTTAACCACGAGTCCGGAAAGATACGGGCTACTCGCCCTGGTCACGTTAACCGTATAATTTATCACCTCGCCTCCGGGCGGAGTGACAGAAATGCTTATCGGATTAACTGCTCCCGGGTTCAAAAAGACCGGCGGAGAAGGTTGCCCTGATACCACTAGGTTTCCATTAACCCTTATCGCCGAACCGGATGCGCTTTCTGTCGGAGTCATCGTCATCGAGCTCGATTCATATGGCACGCTGGCGGTATATGAAAGATTGTCTGACGTAAACAACGGCGACAAGGAACCGGCGCTAAGCGTCAAAGAAGCCAATCCCGCCGGCGCCAAACCCGCCAGCCATTGGGCGACGATATTCGTATCCGTTCCCAATTCGTACATCGTATCGCTTTTTCCTCCGTCGGTCTGCGCTCTACCGGAGAATTTTCCGGAGCCCATCGTCGTTGCCAGCTCGTATCCGTCCGCGGAAACCGTATAAGAATAGAACTTCCCCTCGGAGGCCCTGTTGTCCGGATCGATCGGAAGCTGGAGTATTGTCGAGCCTCCAAGTATGACGTTCAAATTGATCGGCAGCCAGCCCGTTCCGTCGGTCTTTTGAAGAGTCGTCGCCGTAACGCAGTTGTAAGACCATCCGGGAGCGAGTTCCGGCAGAACCGAGATATGGTTGGGACAATTGGCTGCCGTGTCCGGCAACGATATATAGACTTTGTTTTCTTCTCCCATAGGCCCCCTCACTTTCAAGTCATAAAGGCTAATGGCCGTGTTCAATCTTTCCATGTCCGCGATTCTTTGGCTGTCGCGTCCCTGATTCAGAAACTCGACCGGATTCAAATACATGACAACCGTCGCGGAAAGCACGGAAATGATGGAAACGGTAACGAGAACTTCAATTAGCGTAAAGCTTTTTTTGCTCATTTCTCTATTATAGCTCTATCCTCGGAAAAAGAGGTTTGATTTTATGAACACGAAGGAATCCTCCCCGTCGGCGGAAGCATTTTTTTATCTTTTTGGAAGTTTCCGGCAAAAACGGCTCGAGCAATCCGGCCGAAGCTTCGAGAATCATCAGCAAATCGAAAATAACTTTCTTATCTTTGGTTTTCCAGGGCTTGGTTTCGTTGACGTAGCCGTCGCCGAATTTCAGAAGCTCCCAGATCGAAGCCATCGCCTCGTGGATCCTGAATTCTTCCATGTGCTTTGCCACCATGGCCTTGGCTCTTTTTATTTGAAGCTCCGCCGCCTCGGACACCCGCTCTCCGCGGAAAACCAAATCCGCTCCGAGGTTCAAAACCCTGGAAGCGAAATTGCCGAGTCCGTTCGCGAGATCGGCCGTGTAGCGCTCGACGAACTTTTCTTCGCTGAAATCCCCGTCCTCGTTCGAAGGGATTTCCCGCAATAGATAATACCGCGTCGGGTCGACGCCGTATTTTTTCACGATTTCATCGGGGTAGACGACGTTGCCGAGACTTTTCGACATTTTGACTCCGCCCGCGGTGATGAATCCGTGAACCAAAAGCTTTTTAGGCAAAGGAAGCTTGGCGGACATGAGCATCGCCGGCCAGATGACGGCGTGGAATCTCAAGATGTCCTTGCCGATCAGATGGACGTCGGCCGGCCAGAACTTGTTGAAGCGGCGGAGGCTCCCGCCTTTCCGGCCGAAGCCGAGAGCCGAAATGTAATTGGAAAGCGCGTCGCACCAGACGTACATCGTCTGGTCGCTTTTCGGAATCGGTATTCCCCAGGAGAGGTTCGTCCGCGAACGGCTGAAACTCACGTCTTCGAGGCCGGCGGAGAGAAACGACAAGATTTCGTTTTTCCGCGATTCCGGCAGAATCAGATAGGCATCGCTTTCGATAAGCTTGTAAACTTCGTCGCGGTAATTCGAAAGCTTGAAGAAATAATTCTCTTCCTCGATGATTTCGGGCTCGGTCTTGTGGATCGGGCAGCGTCCGTCGACCAGCTCTTTCCTGGTGATGAATCTTTCGCAACCGACGCAATAAAGCCCTTTGTATTTTTTATTGTAAATGTCTCCGTTCTCTTCGATCCTCTTCCAGAGAGCCAGAGCTCCGGGCCAATGCCGCTTCTTGTCCGAGGTCCGGATAAAATCGTCGGGAGAAAGATCGAGTTCGGTTTTGAGCGCCCGGAACTCCTTGGATATCTTGTTCGTAAAGGCTTTCGGGGTCGTTCCCGCGGAGCAAGCCGCGCGGCTGATTTTTTCGCCGTGCTCGTCGGTTCCGGTCAGAAAGAAAACGTCGTCCCCCGATGCTCGCCGGTATCTCGCCATGGCGTCGGCCTGGACAAGCTCCAAAGTGAACCCGATATGCGGAGAGGCGTTCGCGTAAGCGATCGAGGTCGTGATGTAAAACTTCTTTTTCTTCATTTAACGGCTGGACGCCTCCGCGGCTTTCCGCCGCAATTTGTCCTCGACGATCTCCTGGACGACGACCGCCATCGGCACCGCGAGAATGGCGCCGACGATGCCGGCCGCTTCGAAACCGGCCATCAGGGCGATGATGACGATCACCGGATGGATGTTCACGGCCTTGCGCATCAGCACGGGGACAAGGATATTGTTTTCAAGCTGCTGGACCACCAGGAAGAAAATAAAAACAATAATGGCGAGAGAAAGGGATTCGGAAAAGGCGACGGCCACGCCAATGGCTCCGGCCAGAATCGGACCGACCATGGGCACGATCTCGAAAAGCCCGGCGAGCACTCCTATCAAGAGGCTGTAATCGACGCCCATGAGCCAGAGACCGGCGAAAACCATGAGGCCGACGACCAGGCTCAAAACCATTTGAACCTGCATCCAACGGCCGATCCTCTTTTTGACGCGAAGATAGATTTTGATGATGTACTCTTCGGCCTGGGCCGGGAAAACGACCCGCAAAAGCCGCTCCACTCCGTCGCGGCTCAAAGTCAGATAAAAAGAAGCGATGAAAACGGTCGCCAGGAATACGACTCCTCCGAGCAATCCGCCGACAGCCGAAATAAAGGGATTCGCCCCCTCCAAGATCGCGTCCACCACCCGGCTGCCTAAATCTTCGCTTATCAAGGTCTTGTTCATTTCTTCCAGGAAAACGCTGTTCTCCCCGAAAAGTCCGCCGATGCCCTGGTAAGATTCGACCAGTTTGGCTACTTCCCAGAAAATCAAAGGAAGGACTTCGTACAATATGAAAACGAGAATGGCCGATACCGCGAGGAAAATGAAAATCGTTCCGAGAAGGCGCGGGATTTTCCTTTTTTCGAGCCAGGAAACCAGCCCGTCGAGAGCCGAAGAAATGATGAGCGCGAAAACGAGCACGAGCAGAGCTTCGTGGGCCGCGTACAAAAAGGCGACGGCGGCGATCGTCGCCACCACCCTCCAGAGAGTGCCCCAGGAAATTTCGAGCTCCCGCTTTTCCATTGATTAAATCTTAGTGGATTGCAGGACATCCCGCAATGCCTTTTCTTCAAAATCCGGTCCGATGGCGGCCAAATTCAGACGATCTTTCTGGAAGATTTCCCTAGCCAGGGAACGGATATCTTCGGGGGTCACTTCTTTTATTTTCCGAAGGGCCTCGGCCGGACTCAAAACTTTGCCGGTTACGATTTCTTCGCCGCCGAAGAAAACGGCGATGTCGTCCGACGTCTCGAGCTGCAGGATCAAATTGCCCGACAAATGCTCTTTGGCTTTGGCCATCTCCTCGTCGGAGACCAAATTGTTTTTCAGATCCTCGAATTCGGCGAGGATGGCCCGGCAGACCTCGGTCGTTTTCGATCTGTCGATGCCGGCGGCGACGAAAATCGAACCGTGATCGGAAGATTCGTCGGTTCCGCTCCTCACGTAATAGGCCGCTCCCATTTCATCCCTGATTTTGACGAACATCCTCGAAGACATGCCGCCGCCCAGGATCTCGGCGATAAGGGCCAAGGCGTATCTCCGCTCGTCGAAGATATCTATCCCTCGGCTTCCGAGCACGAGGTGGAGCTGATCGGTCGGTTTTGTCTGGAGATCGATCTTCGGTTCGGATTGCTCGTCGACGGTCTTCACTTTCTTCAGAGCCTCCCCCTGGGGCATGGATTCGAAATGCTTCCAGACGATTTTTTCCGGGTCTTCCTCGATACCTCCGCAGACGACCACCGTCGTCTTCGAAGCGAGATAGTGTTTATTCCTGTAAGCCACGACGTCTTCCCTTTTGATCTCCCGGATCACCTCTTTGTCTCCGGCGACGGACCAGCCGGCCGGCTGGTCTCCGTAAAGAAGCTTGGAAAAGTTCTCTTTCACTTTTTCCATCGGCAGATCTTCGTACATGTTTATCTCCTCGAGGATCACTCCCCTTTCCTTGTTCATTTCTCCCTGGTCGATTGTCGGATTGAGATAAAGATCGGCCACGATTTCCAGAATCTTTTCAAAATTCTTGTTGGCCGCCTTGGCGAAATATCCGGTCATTTCATTGGCGGTGAAAGCGTTGTATCTGGCGCCCAGGGCATCTAGTTCCGAGGCGATCAAGCCGCTTTTCGGGCGCCTGGTCGTTCCCTTGAAGCAAAGGTGCTCCAAAAAATGGGAAACGCCGCTAATATCCTTGGTTTCGTATTCCGATCCGGCGGCGACGAGCACCAAAACCGTGGTCGCCAGGCTCTGCGGCTGGGGAATGAATATATATCTCAAGCCATTCGGGAAAATGGTCTTTTTGTGGTTGATCTCGGACATGGTTTACGTATTGTCTTTGAACCGCTCCAAAAGATAACTCTTGATCTCGGGAATGGCAACCCTCTCCTGCTTCATGGTGTCGCGGTCGCGGACGGTCGCCTTTTTATCTTCCAGGGAATCGAAATCGACGGTGATGCAATAAGGCGTGCCGATCTCGTCCTGCCTACGGTAGCGCTTGCCGATCGACTGGGTCTCGTCGTAATCGACGACGAGATCTTTCCTCAAATCGTCGGTCAAGTCTTTGGCCACCGACGACAACTCCTCTTTCTTGGACAAAGGCAGCACGGCCGCTTTTACCGGAGCGAGCCATTTCGGAAACTTCATCACCGTCCTCGTCTCCGTTTCCCCTTTTTCGCCGGTCGGCGCCTCTTCTTCGGTGTAAGCCGAACACATGGCCGCCAGAACGCTTCTCTCGACTCCGAAGGTCGGCTCGATGACGTGCGGATAGAATTCTTCCCCGGAAACCGGATCTTTGTATTTCAAATCGGCTCCGGAAGCCTCGCCGTGGTTTTTCAAATCAAAATCGCCGCGATAAGCCAAACCGTAGAGCTCGTCTTCTCCGAAGGGAAAAGCGTATTCGAAATCGACGGTCCGCTTGGAATAATGGGCCCGTTCTCCTTCCGGGACTTCGAGTTCGCGGATCTGGCGCTTGACGTCGATTCCGAGATAAGCCATCCATTCAAGCATTTCCTTCCGCCATTCTTCGAAATAGCCGTTCCAATCGTCGTCTTTTTTCGGAATCGGAATGAAATATTCGATTTCCATCTGTTCGAACTCGCGCGTGCGGAAAATGAAATTGCCCGGCGTGATCTCGTTTCGGAAAGCCTTGCCGATCTGGCCGACCCCGAAAGGAAGGCTCATCCGCTCCGTGTCCATGATGTTCTTGAAATTGACGAATATGCCCTGGGCCGTTTCCGGACGGAGATAAACCTCGGAGGCCTTGTCTTCGGTCGCGCCGAGCCGGGTTTGGAGCATCATATTGAATTGCCTGGCTTCTCCGAGCTCGCCTCCGCATTCGGGGCAGCCCTTTTCGATCTTTATCCGGTCGCCGCGGAACCGCTTGTGGCATTTGCTGCATTCGACGAGCGGATCGGAAAACTTCTTCAGATGCCCGGACGCTTCCCAGACTTTGGTGTTCATGAGGATCGAAGCGTCGAGGCCGACCATGCCCGGACGCCTGCGGATAAACCTGTCCCACCAGGCGGCTTTGATATTCCTTTTAAGCTCCGCTCCCAAAGGCCCGAAGTCCCACGAGTTCTGGAGGCCGCCGTAAATTTCGCTTCCCGGAAAAACAAAACCCCGGCGTTTGGCCAGGCTTAAGATTTTTTCCATCAAATCAGTCTCCATGATCTTCTTATATATATGATATTATCCCCGGATCAATCCGTCTAACGGGCTGACCGTCGGGTCGTCGGTCAAAAAGCTGTTCAAGGGAAGGCCCGTGGCCGACACCGAAACTCCGGCAAAATCGTCGAAAGCCGTCGACCTCGTCTCCCTCAAAAGCGGCATGTAGGAACCGGTGAATTCGTCTATCGGCGTCGCCCTTATCTGGAAGATCGCCTCAAGCGGCTTGTCGACGACGCCGGTATTGGCGAGCATCTTCGGTATTTTCCAGACGACTTCGTTGGAATTCGAATCGAAGCTGAATTCGCCGACCGGAATTTTCTGGCTGCCGGTCAAAGCGACGCCGACCGGCAAGACGGCCCGCACTTCGATGTTGCTCATGTCGGACGCCTGGTTCGACAGCGCCCAATGGACGGTAAAGTCCGTCGGGCTCCCTACCTTCAGGGGAAGGTTGCCGCTGTTTATGATTCCCGAAGCCGCGTCGCGGAAATAGATCTTGGGGGTGATATGCAAAACTCCGACCAACTTGGCGTCGAAAACGACGACGCTCGTCAGCTTCAGTCCGGTCGAAGCCACCACGGCTTCGGCGTTCGCCGTCATCGTTCCGATGAAATTCTTGTCGCTCGCTTGCCTCACCGCGTAATCGGATTTGAGCGGGATCTCAACGACGATCTCCCTCGATTCGCCCGGATCCAAAACCGCGAGATCCGGATCGGTCGCGTAATTCCAGAAAATCGTTCCGCTATTCAAGCTGGCGTTTCCGGGGACCGAAAGGCCGGAAAACTCGTACATGTCTCCTCTCAGGTTGGCCCGGACAATGACGTTCCGGAAAACTTCGTTGCTGAAATTGGAACAGGCGAGGCGATATCTCAAAACGCTTCCCGGCTTGGCGGCTCCGGACGAAGATTCGGCGTTAAGAAGGTCTATTTTCAGGGAAAGTGGCGACGCCTTGATGGCGATATCCTTGAAAACGTCGCTAATCACGTAATCGCGGCCGTTCAATTCGCCAATGGTCTCGACGCGCAGGCTAAAAACGCTCATGTCCGGCAAATTGGCCGAGCCTTTGAAAGAAACCCTTCCTTTTTCCCCGGGTTTGGCCGTAACTGAAGATTCCGAAAAATCGCTCGCAAAATCCTTGGGCGCGGTCAGCCTGAAAGACAGAACCCAATCCTTATCGCTCGTATTCTCGTAGTCCAAAGACCAACCGAACTCTTCGCCGGCCATGACTTCGTTCGGAACGACGAGTTCTGTTTTGACCGGTGTTTCCACGCTGGCGATAAGATCCTTGCTGACGATAAGACTCTTATTCAAAGTCGCCGGCAAATAAGAAACGCTCGCCTCGAAGCTTTTCTCGGCTTCGGCGGCGTCGAGCACCCTTATATTGAAGGTCTCCTTGTAGGCTTCACCCACATCCATGGTCCCCGCTTCGCGCATCCTTCTCACTTCGTTTTTCCCGTCGGCGAACATGGCGCCGTCCGGCACGGTCAGCGATATCTCCACGTTTCGGATCAAAACCTCGGAATTATTGGTGAAAACGACCGTCAGCGGAAAATCCTCGCCGAGGACGACGTTCGCCGGAGCCTCGAAAGAAATGGCCGGCCTTCTGGCCGATCCCGCGAAAAAGAGCTCGTAAACGACAAAAACGGCCGCGATACCGACGGCCGCGAAGAGGATAGCTTTGACCCAGGTCAATATCCGTATTTTTTGTTTCCGCACTGGCGGCATAAAAACATTATATCCTGGCTGGAAAAATAGGCAATTTTTTGGCTCCCGCAGACGGCGCAGGTCGCCTTGTCCGGATCAAGGCCGATTATTTTCAAAAGGCCGCGGTAGGCCATCTTTTCCGAAAACCCCGGGTCTTTGATCACTTCCCGGCAGAACATGAAAAGCACTTCGTCTTTGGCTAAAGCCGGAGCCATCTTGTCGAGAAACATGAGGAACCTGATCGTCTCCGGATCGGACCGCCTTGTTTCGGCCAAAGCCTCGACTATCCGGAAGTTGTCGCCGACGCTTTTTCTCGCCAGCCTGATTTTGGCGAGCGTTCCGGGTTCGAGATGACTCGCCAGTTTGGAAGTGATTTTCCGGCTGCTCGTCGCTTTCCCGTAGACCTTACCGAGATCCCGGCTAAAAACCGTGAAAACAGCGTCCAGATTTTTGTCCGGCCGCTTGTCAAGAACGATGACCTCGGTCAAGTACTCGACCATAAGCCCATTATAGGCCTTATTCCGCCGGCCGGAAAACCCTTGAATTAGCCAGATTTCAAGCCTTTTTCCGTCATCTTGACAAAACCGGACCGATCGGCTATGCTTATCATGTAATAAATTTCCCCTGTGAGGGGGTTTTTTATTACGACAATGGGTAAATTCCTATTGGGAACGATGCTGATGAGTCTGGTCGTGTCCGCCCAGGGACGTCTCACCGACGTTGCGGCGAACACTGCTCCTAATACTCCAGATCATCCGTACGTCGTTCTCGGAGGCGATTCGCTCTTAGCTTCAAATGAGCCTGCTTCGACTAGGTCGATCGTGACGACAATCACCGCCTACTCCAGCACTCCTGACCAGACCGATGATACTCCGTTTATCACCGCCTCTGGAAAGTTTGTCGGAGACGGAATTGTTGCCGCGAACTGGTTGCCCTTCGGAACCAAGATCCGCATCCCGGAAATCTTCGGAGACAAAGTCTTCGAAGTCCAGGACAGGATGGCTCCGAAACACGATGAAAAATTAGACATTTGGTTTAAAACAAGAGAAGAGGCTCTCAAGTTTGGAGTTAGAAAGAGTAGGATCGAAATCCTCTAAACAAATTGCGATTGTAAATAAAACCTCCCGCTGATCGGCGGGAGGTTTTATTTCTATCCGCGGCTATGGAAAATATTCCAAAATTGATTTTCCTTATTCGCTCTCTCGAAAAAAGAAATCCACCACAAAAGATTTTCTTCGGAGTTCGCTTCGTCTATTATGATGCCGAGATGTTGGGAATCTTCCTTATGGACTCTAATTTCTTTAATGACATCTTCAAAATCATCTTTCCTAAATCTAACTCCCACTAACCAAGAAAGCGCCATGATTTGATCATTCCGCAATTTTAAAATTCGTTTTTCCATAAAATAAAGTTATTCGGCGATCGATTCCCGCACGATCGCAGACAGCCGCGCATCGACATTATTACAATATAAAATGATTCTATCGAAATAAAAAAAGAAAGACTCGCTGGAGACGAGTCTAATCTTATAATTATTGAACGGAGGAGGAAATCCTTTTCCTGTGGGGACCCCTATTGGAAATACACAGTAGAAAGGAAGTGATTTCCTCCTTCGCCCTGATAGGAAGGACCGATCGAGACAAGAGCTCGGTGAGGAAGGAGGTGATGTCGCCCCAATGTCCCCACAAGTTAATTATGGAGCATCGGCTCCGCGCGTCAACACCCGAAGCAAGGCCCGGATAGGCCTTTATTTATCCGTAAAACTCGATCTTGTGGAAAACTTAGTCTACCGGAACCTTCTCTTGTTCCCGTCCTTTCTTTGCTCCGACAACCGGAGTCTTATCTATAGAAAACGCAAAATAGCCCTCCTGTAGTAAAAATTAAGAAGTTAATTTTCTAAAGAGCTCAGTGTTTTTAGAGAGCTAAACTAAAAACAAGTTTGATTTTAAACGTTTACGGAAGCTAGAAGTTTTCGAGTTTCTTTTATACTTGAATATCCTTTTAAGAAATTCCCTGTCTTCGGTGATGTTATTGGCGATTATTTCTTTCTCGGTCAGCCAAATGGCCTCAAGTCCCTCAGGAGAAGAAAACTTCGGCTTTCTAGACAACGGATAAATGAAATCGAGAAAAACTGCATGTTCTTGTTTATTTTTCGAAATGTAATTAAAAACACTGAATAACTCTGGTTCTTTTTTTAAAGTATAATCTAACTCTTCTTTGAGTTCTCTGCCTAAGGTTTCCAAGATCGATTCCCCTAATTTCATTTTTCCGCCAGGGAATTTTAAAGCGCCGTTATTATGCTTCAACAATAGGACCCTATCTTTATATTTCAGGATAACTGCAACGGCAATGACTGGATATTTTTTCATGACTTACCAAAAGAATAAATCTCCAATATTATTCAAATCCGCACGGTTCTTGTCGGCTTCGACCGCGTTATTATCATGTGCCCAGGGAGGGATTTGAACCCTCAAGGATTGCTCCATACGCCCCTCAAACGTACGCGTATACCAGTTCCGCCACCTGGGCAAGCTAAAAGCATTATAGGCAAAGAAAAGGGATTCTTCAAGAAAACCATATGACTTTGCATATGGTTTTCTGAACTTACGAATTTGAACTATATCCCCTGTCCGATCTTCTCCCTGGTCTTTTTGACCGAAAGATTTCTCACGAAATAAAGTTTGGATTTTTTGACTTTCTTCGGGGTGTTCATAACTTCCACCTTGCTCACAAGCGGAGAATTGATCGGATATGTTTTTTCCAAAGCATAATCGCCGAGCCTGCCCCTCACGGTGAAGGTGGCGCCGGCTTCGGATCCGTGTTTGCGGCCGATGACCACGCCCTCGAAAGTGCTCGTGCGCTCCTTATCCCCTTCCTTGAAGATTTCCCAGACCTTGACTCTGGCTCCGGTCTTTATTTTTCCTTTGTATTCCTCGTTAATCACGGAACTATTTAAATGGATTTCAAGGCTCTTGTCAAATCATCCGGCATCTTGGCTTCGAACCGGAAACGGGTTTTGTCCGGTCCGACAAATTCGATCGACGAAGCGTGCAGGAATTGCCGCGAAAGGCCCAAAGAATCTTTCTTGGCTTTCTTTCCGGCGTATAAAGCGTCAGCCACGATCGGGTGATTGATCGAAGCGAGATGAACCCTGATCTGGTGCGTCCGTCCGGTTCTCGGCCTCGCTTCGATCAAAGAGAATCCGTCGTAGTTTTTAAGAACCTTGTATTCGGTGATCGCTTGTTTTGCCATTTTCCCGCCGTGGATCGTGCGCTTCACAGATCCGGACTTCAGGCCGATCGGCTTGTCGATCGCACCTTCCTGCGGTTCGATATTCCCGTAAACGAGGGCGAGATAAGTTTTTTGGACCTCGCCGGCTTGGAAAAGACTCTTCAGATATTCGAAGGTATTCTGATTTTTGGCGATCAAGATTATGCCCGAGGTGTCTTTGTCGAGCCGGTGGACTATTCCCGGACGGACTCGGGGATCGTCGCCGACGTTTTTTATCTTCGGACGATTCTCCAAGATCCAATCGGCCAGCGTCTCTTCTTTTTCCTTGGCCGCGGTCCGATGCATCAAAATCCCGGCGGGTTTTACGACCGCCAAAAGATCTCTGTCTTCGTAAACCACCGGGATATCCTGCTTCATGGCGCGAGTTTGGTGTGGGCGATACTGGACTCGAACCAGTGACCTTCACAATGTCAATGTGACGCTCTAACCAACTGAGCTAACCGCCCGGCGTTTCACGAAGTGAAACTGTGGGCGCACTAAGAATCGGACTTAGGACCTCTGTCTTATCAGGACAGCGTTCTACCACTGAACTATGCGCCCGACCGGTAAAAATATACTACTATCTTTTACCTGGTTTGTAAATTTAAGGCTTGGTAGCCCTCGAAATTGAAGAAAATGCCCGTACCGCCGACCATGGTCGGCGCCTCGAAAGCCTGGACAAGCAGTCCGCCGAGAATGCCGATGCCCCAGAAGGCGCCGAGCAGCAAAACGACGAGCAGCATCACGTTGACCGCGATCAATATGACTTCTTTTTGGCTTTGGGAAAGCTTGGGCATGCTGTTTTAATGGAAAAAGACCACTCCCTGGATAATGGCCCGGTATTGGTTTTCGGCTCCGCCGACCAGATCGAAATTCCTGATATCGGTGACATAAGAAGAATCTTCGAGGTCTTTCAGAAAATTGACGATATCGTCGTACGTCCCGGTCAGATTGAGTTCGAAGGCGATTTCTCCGGGCGTCCCCGAAGTCGGAGCTATTTCGCTGCCGCTGAATTTGAAACTGGTCGGCAGATTGTGCCTCCTTTCCAGTTCAAAGACATCGGCGTTGAATTCAGGGAGGTCCTCCTTGGTCGGAAGGCTGAAATTCAGGACATCGGTGTAAACGCGCGCCTCTTCCGCGTCTTCCTTGAGCTCGGCCAAAGATGTGATCGCCCTTGAACGCGATAAAAAGTCCACCCTCATGAGCTTGATTTCCGAACTCGAAGCGGCGATGCTCTTTCTCAGTTGGAAAACCGCGAATGTCAGGCCGGCGCCGGCGATCAAAGTGACGCCGATGACGACGGCCATTTTTACCCTGAAATCCTTAAGCATCTCGTACTATTATATAATAAACCAAAGTGATTCCGAAACTATTGCAAAACATCCCCGATCCTCCGTCCGAATTGTTCGTTAAAGGAAATCTTTCCGATGATTTTAAGATCGCCGTTGTCGGCACGAGAAGATCGACGTCCGAAGGCCGGCTGATCGCGAGAACCATCGCCGCCGAACTAGCCAGGACGGATATCACGGTCGTCAGCGGCCTCGCCATGGGCATCGACACGGCGAGCCACGAAGGCTGCCTCGAATACGGAGGCAAAACCATCGCCGTTTTGGGAACGGGCATCGACAATATCTATCCCAAGCAAAACGAACGGCTGGCGGAGAGGATCATCGCCGGCGGCGGCGCCATCGTCTCCGAATATCCCGAAACCACCCCGGGATACAAAGATAATTTTTTGAGAAGGAATCGGATCATCAGCGGGCTTTGCGAAGCCATTGTTGTCGTTGAAGCGCCGACGAGATCCGGCAGCCTCTCGACCGCCAATTTCGCGGCCGAACAAGGCCGGGAGGTCTTTGTCGTCCCCGGTCCCGTAAGCCACCCTAATTACGCGGGATCGCATAGGCTGATCCGCGACGGAGCGAGGCTCGTCACTTCGGCCAAAGACATCTTGGAAGATCTGGGTATCGAAATTCCCGGTTGCAACCGAGAAGAAACAATGGATTTGGAAAAAGCGATCATCGAAGCCATCCGGTATAGCGGCTGCAGCGCCAAAATTGACAAGATCATGGAAATCACTAAACTTGAGCCGTCAAAAGCGCTCCCCGTAATTGCCGGACTCGTCCTTAAAAAGATCATCCGGGAATCGGACGAAGGTTATATTTTGAATCGATGATTTCTTCGGAAAGCGCCTATGGCTTACAATAATAGAATACTTCAATGAACCTGGTAATAGTCGAATCGCCGACCAAGGCGAAAACCATCGGAAAATTCCTGGGCTCCAAATACAAAGTGGAGTCTTCTTTCGGCCATATCCGCGATTTGCCCAAAAGCAAACTCGGCATCGATCTCGAACGCGATTTCGAACCGCAATACGTCATTCCTACCAAGAATCGGAAGCGAGTCAATGAATTAAAAAAACTCTCCGGCAAAACCGATAGCGTCATTCTCGCGACCGACGAGGACCGCGAAGGAGAAGCCATCGCCTGGCATCTCGCGACCGCGCTCGGACTTGACTCGCAAAAAACCGAAAGGATCGTTTTCCACGAGATCACCGACGAAGCCATCAAAGAGGCGCTCAAGCAGCCGCGCGTCATCGACATGAATCTGGTGAACAGCCAGCAAGCCAGGCGCGTCCTCGACCGGCTGGTCGGCTACAAACTTTCGCCGTTTCTTTGGAAAAA
Source organism: bacterium (assembly GCA_029548485.1). Classification (GTDB taxonomy): domain Bacteria; phylum Patescibacteriota; class Minisyncoccia; order UBA6257; family Colwellbacteraceae; genus JAMCQZ01. The sequence continues at coordinate 74,873 of JAKPNH010000006.1, read as the reverse complement.
AGTGATGAGCCGTCTTTCCGCCGGCCGGGTGCAATCGGTGGCCGTCCGACTGATCGTCGAACGGGAAAAAGAAATAAGGGCTTTCAAGTCCGAAGCCTACTATACGATCGAAGCTATCTTCAAAGGCAATCCGAATTTTTCCGCGAACCTCGTGAAGGTAAACGGAGAGCCGATACTCGCTCCCGGGATAAAAGCCAAGGCCGAATCCGAAAAAATCGTTTCCGACCTCGAGAAGTCAGATTTCCACGTGGAAAAAATCGAGGAAAAAACCTTGAAACGCTCTCCGCTTCCGCCTTTTACCACAAGCACGCTCCAGCAGGAAGCCTCTAAAAGAATGCGGCTTTCGGCCAAACAGACGATGATGCTCGCCCAATCCCTTTACGAAAACGGCCACATCACTTACATGCGGACCGATTCGGTGAATCTTTCCGCATATTCGGTGGCTGCGGCCGCCAAATGGCTCCGCGCCAACCTGGGCGAGGAATACGCCAAAGACGCGCCGCGATTTTTCAAAACCAAATCGAGAATGGCCCAGGAAGCGCACGAAGCCGTGAGGCCGACCAATCCCCTGCTTGCGCCCGACCAGATCAAGGTCGAAGGCCGCGAACAAAAACTCTACGAATTGATCTGGAGGAGATTCATCGCTTCCCAGATGCCGGCGGCCATCTGGAACCAGGGCCGGATCGACATCGAAGCCAAATCGAAAAACAATTCCTATCTTCTCGCTTCAAACGGCAGCGTTTTGAAATTCGACGGTTTTCTGAAAATCTGGCCGAGCCAGTTCACCGAAAAAGAATTGCCGAAAGTAAAAGAAAACGAGAAGCTCGACCTCGTCGAAGCCAAATCTGCGGAGCACTTCACCGAACCGCCGGCCCGATACAACGAAGCGAGTTTGATCAAGACTTTGGAAGAAGCGGGCATCGGCCGGCCGTCGACCTATGCGCCGATCATTTCGGTCATCCAGGAAAGGAACTACGTGACGAAAAACCCCGACCGCCGGTTCGAGCCGACGGAGATCGGCGAACTGGTGAACTCCGTGCTCACCGAGCATTTCCCCCAGATCGTCGATATCGATTTCACCGCCAAAATGGAAAACGACCTCGACGAGATCGCCGAAGGAAAAACCTCATGGCAAAAAGTGGTCAAGAATTTTTACGATCCTTTTTCCAAGACTCTCGAGGAAAAATACGAATCCGTGGAAAAGCAAAAGCCAACGGAAACGACCGACGAAATCTGCGAAAAATGCGGACGTCCGATGGTCGTCAAATACGGCCGTTTCGGAAAATTCCTCGCCTGCTCCGGATATCCCGAATGCAAAAGCACCAAAAAGATCCCCGGGTCGGATTCTGTCAAAAATAAGGAGGGTCTGGAAATAAAATGTCCCGAATGCAAAGAAGGCAATGTGGTCCGCCGCCGCACCAAAAAAGGAAGATTCTTTTACGGATGCAGCCGTTATCCGGATTGTAAATTCGCTTCCTGGACCAAACCGAAAACGGAAGAATAAATAAAAACGCCGCGGCTTTCGTCGCGGCGCTTGTTGCTTAAAGAACTGATTTTCTGGCGGCCTTGGTCTTTTTCATTTCTTCGGCCGCCCTTTGGATTCCTTCGTTGATAAACATCTCTTTACCGACGAAGAAAACCCCGAGGGAAAGCGGCAGACCCTCAGCCGCCGTTTGAAGACGCTGGAGAACTATTTCCGTTTCTCCTTTGGTCTGGTTGGGAAGGATCAAGACGAACTCGTCCCCGCCGTAGCGGAAGACAAGATCGCTTTCGCGCAACGTCTTTTTGAAGACATCGGCGATTTCCCGGATCAAGGCGTCGCCGGCGGCGTATCCTTCGACATCGTTGGCTTTTTTCAAACCGTCGATGTCTCCGAAGACAATACCAACTTCAAACACCGGATCTCTCGGATCTTTGTGCTTGCGTTGTCGATTACGGAGCGCTTCCAGCCATTCCACTTCGGTTTGGAGAAACCGCCTGTTGAAAACGCCGGTCAAGGCGTCTTTACAGGTATGATCCTCGGAGGTAAGAAGCAAACGATAATAATCGTCCGGCCTCTTATCGCATCGGATACTAACCAATCTCCCGCCCGGAGAAAACATAAAGGGCGGGACTTCGTACATCGTGCCTTGTTTGCTCCCAGATGCCGACGTCCATTCGGAGAAAATCTCCCGATAGGACCGCCCGGAGAAATCACCGGAAGCTATACTGATCGCAGAGTCGTTCATAAAAAAGACTCTACCTCGGCCATCGATAAGGACGATTCCTTCATCGAGGCCGTCTAACAAAACACTAAGGTCTTCTTTCGCCAACACGTCTTCTTCCTCCTTGAAATCCGTATTCCCGGCCTTCATGTCCGGGTTTTTGTCAAAGATACTGTATATTATTACAACATAAATTGGCTGATTTGTCAAAGACATTCGGAAAAAATGGACAAATAAAGCTTGGGAAGCTTAATATAAGCCCATGGAGACTAGAAGAGACGTCAAAAAAGAAGCCTTGGAAAACCGGGCCTCCCTTGTTTCCCGGGCTTATTTTTTCGCGGAATCTTGCCACAAAAACCAAAAAAGGGCTTCGGGAGAGCCTTATATCAATCACTGCCTCAAGACCGCCCAGAACCTGGCGGATTGGAATCTCGACGAAACGACCATTGCCGCCGGGCTTTTGCACGACGTCGTCGAAGACACCGGCTGCCGCCTGGAGGAAATCGACAAGAATTTCGGGCCTCAAATTGCGAACTTGGTCGACGGCACGACCAAGCTCGGACGCATCAAATACCGCGGAGACGAGAAGCAGAAAGACAACATCAAAAAACTGATACTCGCCACCTCGAAAGATCTCCGGGTGATTTTCGTGAAGCTCGCCGACAGGCTGCACAACATGCAGACTTTGAGATCCCTTCCTTCGGACAAGCAAAAAAGGATCAGCCTCGAAACCTACGAAATATATTCCTCGCTTGCCTACCGGCTCGGCATGCAAAGGCTCGCCGGAGAACTCGAAGACCTCGCCTTCCCTTATCTCTATCCGGAGGAATACAAATGGCTAATCTCCAACATGAAAACCCGATATGCCGAACGGGAAAAATACCTGAAAAGGATCAAACCGATCGTTATCAAGGAACTGACGCTCGCGAACATCAAACCGCTCAAAGTCGATTTCCGGGCCAAGCGGTATTCGAGCCTCTATAAAAAACTCCTGCGGTACGACATGGATATCGACAAGATCCACGATCTGGTCGCTTTCCGCATCATCGTCGAGAACATTCAGGATTGCTACGCCGCGCTCGGCGTCGTCCACAAGCTTTGGCCGCCCTTACCCGGACGGATCAAAGATTATATCGCTATGCCCAAGCCGAACGGCTACCGGAGTTTGCACACCGTCGTCTTCTGCGTCGGACAGAAAATAGTCGAGTTCCAGATCAGGACCATGGAGATGCACGAAGAGGCGGAAAACGGCGTGGCCGCCCACTGGGCTTACGAAGAAGCGAAATCCGGAGGTAAAAAACGCGTCTCCTTCGCCAAGAACCAGGATATCTCCTGGGTGGAGCGGCTCCGCGCCTGGCAGGAAGAAGAAACCGATTCCGCGGATTTCATCGACGCCCTTAAAATGGATTTTTTCAAAGACCGCATTTTCGCGATCACGCCCAAAGGCCAGGTGGTCGACTTGCCGGCCGGAGCCACCCCGATCGATTTCGCCTACCAGATCCACACCGATCTCGGAAACCAGTGCGTCGGCGCCAAAGTTAACGGCAAGATAGTACCTTTGAACCACGAACTCCGATCGAGCGACATCGTGGAGATCGTCGTCCATAAAGGGAAAAAGCCCTCGATTTCCTGGCTCGAATTCGTCAAAACCTCGTCGGCCGTGAGCCGCATCAAAAAAGCCCTCAAAGACAAAGGGCCGCTTTTCGAGCCGAAACAGACGGAGCTTCACATCGTCGCCCAAGCTCGGCCGGATTTGATCAAAGACTTGTCGAACGTCGTCGGCCGCAACCATTTAAGCCTGGTCAACCTCTCGGCCAACCCGACCGGCAGCGGATTCCAGACGGTCAAAATAAGATGCGACTCTTCCGACCGCCGGAAAATCTCCCAGCTTATCGTCAAAATCAAATCCCTTAAAGGGATTAAAGAGATCGACTATCGTTTTGTCTGACGAGCTTGTCGATCAAAGACGACAGCTCTTCGGACGAATAAAAATTGATGGTGATTTTTCCTTTATCGCCTTCGGTCCTGATATCCACCTTGGTTCCCAGGATCTCTTCGAGCCTGTTTTTGATGGCCTCGAGCGTCGGGTCGATCGAACGGGCTTCCGATTTGGGAGCCACTTCTTCCCGGATGCGCTGCTTCAAAGCGCGGACGCTCGGCTTGTCCGTCAGGATGGAATAAAATATTTCCATCTGGCGCTTGATGTCGCCTATCTGGAGCAGCAGCCGCCCCTGACTTTCGTTCAACTGTCCGGTTTCCAAAGCCGTCTGAATTTCCGAAGGCAGATTCAAAAGCCTCATGGCGTTCGCCACGGTCTCGCGGCTCTTGCCTAGACGGCTGGCGATTTCCCGCTGGGTCATCCGGAATTCGTCCTGGAGCCTGGCGTAAGCCCGCGCTTCCTCGATCGGATTTAAATCCGATCGCTGGATGTTCTCGATTATGGCCAATTCCAGTTTTTCCCGGCCCACGGAAACGTGTTTGACGATCGCCGGAACGGTCCGGAGCCCCACCATTTTGGCGGCCATCAGCCGTCTTTCTCCGGCGATGAGCTCGTAATGGACTTCGGTGCCGCTTTCTGTTTCTTCGGAAACTTTGGAAACGATGAGCGGCTGGATGATCCCGAATTCCCTGATGGAACTCGCGAGCTCCCTCAAAGATTCTTCGTCGAAATGCCTCCTCGGCTGCTCGGGGTTCGGGACGATTTTCTCGACTTCGATTTGGAAAACCGCTTCGGATTTTTTCTCGGCCGGATCATCGTCGTAAACCGGACTTTTTATTTCTCGCAAGATCGGCGAAGTTTTTATTTCCGGGATCATCGCCTGGCTTCCGGCGGAGAAAACAGGTTCGGGGCTTTCGGGCCGCGGCGTCATCGGTTCCGGAACCGGATTGTTTATCGGCAAAACAGCCGGGCTTGCCGTAAACGCTTCCGGGGCCACGTTTCTCGCCGCGGACATCGGGTCGGCGTCGGCGCTCGAAGCGAACGGATCGACGTGACTGTTCGGATTCATAAAGGCCGGCGCCGGATTCGACTGCACCGGAAAAACCGGAACCGCGTTTCCGTTGTTTTCTTGCCCGTTTCCCGCTTTCGGCGGGATCAAAGATTCAAGTCCTTTACCCAACATTTCACGTATTGTTTTCGGTTTGTTCTCCCGTTTCGGTTGCGGCCGGATTTTCCTGCTGCATCACTTCGGAGGCGAACCTGCGGTAAGCCAAAGCCCCCTGGGAATACGGCGCGTAAAGCAGTATCGGCTTGCCGAAGCTCGGCGCCTCGGCCAAACTCACCGACCGCGGTATCTCCACCCCGAAAACGTAATACGGGAAATTCCGCCTGATGTTTTTGGCCACTTCCTGGGAAAGATGTTCCCATTTATCATACATGGTAATCAAAGCTCCCGCCACTTTGAGATCGTGATTCAAATTCGACCTCACGAGATCGAGCGTCGAAAGAAGCTGGCTCAATCCCTCGAGCCCGTAATATTCCGCCTGGACCGGGATGATCACCTCGCCCGAAGCGAGCAAGCCGTTCAGCATGAGTAGGCTCAAGGTCGGCGGAAGGTCGATCAATATATAATCGTAAGCGTTCCTTACCTTGTCGATGAATTTCTTCAAAAAATATTCCCGTTCCGGCAGATTCACGAATTCCACCAGGGCGCCGGACAAATGGCTGGCCGAAGGAATGAAATGGCAATTCAGAATCATTGTCGGCCGGATGAGTCTTTGCGGCTCCGCTTCTCCGATCAGCCCTTGGTAAATGGTTCCGCCGTCGTTCGCAGAATATCCTAAAGCCGAACTCGCGTTCGCCTGCGGATCGAAATCGATAAGCAAAACCTTACGTCCGAAGGCGGCCAGATACGAACCCAGGTTGACGGCGGTCGTCGTCTTGCCGACTCCGCCTTTTTGGTTGCAAATCGCGATCACGCGCGCCATATCTTTATTTTACGATATTTTTACGGCCGCGGCCATTTTGACTTGAAGCGGAAATCTTGTTATTTTTATTGAAGTTTTTGCCCAGGTGGCGGAATGGTATACGCGAAGGTCTCAAAAACCTTTGTTCGCAAGGACGTGGGAGTTCAACTCTCCCCCTGGGCACATAAACTACTTAATGTAAAAACTCCGCCTTTGTCGGGCGGAGTTTTTTATCTTTATCCGATTTACTTTATATACTGATCCAGTTTCTCTTTGACGGCTTCGATCGGATAAGCGCCTTCGATCGTGTCCACGGGCTTGTTGTTCGAAAGAATGACGCTGAAAGGCGTTCCGGTGATGCCGATTTCCTCGGCGTTATCCGCGTCCTCTTTCACGAGTTTTCCCGGTTCGTCGCTTTGAAGGCAAGCCGTGAAGCTTCCCCTGTCGAGTCCAACCGATGCGGCAACATCAAGAAGCAGATCTTCGCTGAAAGCTTTTCCGGCCACGATCTCCGCCTCATATTCATCGAAGTAATTCCAGAATCCTCCGTTGCCTCCGAGCTTGGCCGCGCATTCGGTCGCCTCGGCTTCTTTTTCCGCGTTTGGATGAAGCATGGTCAAAGGAAAATGCCGGTAGACCACGGCGATCTTATCTCCGTAAACATCAAGGATTTCCTTGATGGTCGCGTTGAACCGCTGGCAATACGGACAATCCATGTCGGAAAAAGTGACGATTTTAACCTTGGCAGAAGCGTTCCCCAAAATGTGGTCCTCGCTGTTTACCGCTTTCAGGCTTTTCAAGGCCGCAAACCCTTCTCCTACCTGGGCCGTTTGGCTTTTCATGTCGATTGCTCCTCCGGAATAAAGAACAGCAACGGCGATGATGATTCCCGCGACAACAATCGCTCCCGGAACCAAGAATATCTTTGTTTTCTCGTTCATTTTTTTATTTAATGTTTTTCTTCGGCCTTATCTATGATAGCTTCTCTTCTGCCTTCTTTTCAAGACGGGGTAAAAGCGCTTGGGCAACGAAAAATCCGATGGCGCCGACCAGAAATCCGGCGGCGATATCGGTCAGCCAATGGACTCCGGCGATTACCCTCGAAAGGCCCATGAGGACCGTGGCCGCGATAATCCAAATACCCAATTTTTTATTGTACTTCCAGGCCGCGAGCGCTATCGGGAAAAGAAAAGCGACGTGTCCCGAAGGAAAACTGGCCGTGGCGTATTGCTCGAAAAGCGGATCGATTCCCAATTCTTCGAACGGCCGCGGATTGTATCTCGCGTAGCGGATGATCTCGGCGAGGATTCCTCTCGAGAGGATCGCTCCCAAAGCGGCCAAGGAAAAGAAATAAGCCCGGGTTCTCAAGCTTTGCGAACGCCAAACCGCGATCGCGAAAACTCCGAGCGCGAGCCAAATAAGCCACTTGGCCGAAAAAACCACGGCGTAATCCAAAAGCCAAAAGCGTCCGGCGAGCCCGTAGAGCCAGTTGAAAACCGGTTTGTCGAAAGCGAACATTATTGCCTGACAAAGGGCAAAAGGCCCATGAATCTCGCTCTTTTCACGGCTTGCGCCAAAATCCTCTGGTGCTTGGCGCAGGTTCCGGTATGTTTCGGATCGATGATTTTCGCCTGGCCCGAGACAAACCTTCTCAAAAGCTCGACGTCTTTATAATCGACGTCGGTCATATTCTGGGAACAAAAAAAACATTGCCTTTCCATGGTGTTAAAAAGTTAAAATGGTAAGTCTTCCGGTTTGATGCCTTCTTCGTCTAAATCGATCACCGGCATTTCTTCGGGTTTTTCGACCGCTTCCGGGGCCGCCTCGGGAGTTTCTTCCGACGATCCTTGGTTTCCGGCCCGGGGTCCCAGCTGGACCCTTTCGCCGATGATTTCGGTCGTCCTCCGGGAAACTCCGTCCTTGCCCTGCCAGCTCCTCGTCTGCAGCCGGCCTTCGACGAAAATGACGCTTCCCTTCTTCAGGAACTGGCTGACGATTTCCGCCTGCCTGCCCCAAAGAACCACGTTGTGGAATTCCGTCGCCTCTTTCCGGTTTCCGGATTTGTCGGTCCAGGTCCGATTGGTGGCGACGCCGAAAGAAGTCACTTTGTCTCCGGAAGGAATAGTCCTGATCTCCGGATCGATCGTCAGCCTGCCTATCAAAAAAACTTTATTGAGGTTCATTAAGACAAAATTTCTTCGAGTTTTTGTTCCAGAGCCTCGTTGCTCAGCGACTCTTTGACGGTGTCGTCGGCCGCCTCCGGTTTGGGAGCGGAATCGGCCGTTGGTTTTTTGCCGAACGATTTCGCCACCGCCTTGGCCGGAGGCGGAGTGACGATCAAGAACCTCAAGATCGATTTGTCGAGCTTGAGCGCTTTTTCCAAAGAAGCGATCTTCTCGGGCAGCGATTCGAAATCGATGAAAGAGAAAAAAGCCGATTCTTCCTTGTCGATCTTGTAAGCCAATTTGATGAGGCCGGGCCTGGGGCCGACGATGATTTCCGCGCCTTCGCCGGAAAGCAAATCAGCCGCCTTCAGGGCGGTTTGCTCGTCTCTCGTCAAAAGCGCTATTTCGTATTTTCTCTTTTCTTCGGTATCCATCGGAAACATTGATAGCCTAACTTATCGGCTCCGGTATTGTCAATTTACTCTCCCGAAACCGGCTCGCTTTCCGCATTCGGAGCGGTCGGTTCTTCTTTTTCTTCGATATTCTCGAATTCGCCCCTGAAGCTCGTGCCTATCGGCAGCAATCGGCCGATGATGACGTTCTCTTTGAGGCCGACGAGCGGATCTTCCTTGCCTTCGGAAGCGGCCGAAACCAAAACTCTCGCCGTTTCCTGGAACGAAGCGGCGGACAAGAATCCCTCAGCCGACAGCGCCACCTTATCGATACCCAAAAGCAATTCCTCGGCTCGCGCCGGTTCTTTCCCGGCTTTCTTCAAATCGCGGTTCACCTCGAAGAATCTCGACTTGTCGATCACCTCCCCGATGACGAATTGGCTCTGACCCGGGTCGGAAATGCGCACTCTGGAGAACATCTGCCTCAAAACCACTTCCAAGTGCTTGTTGTTGATGGCCGCTCCTTCGGAAACGTAAATTTTCTGGGCTTCGCGGATCAAATAACGATAGACCTCTTCTTTGCCTTTATAAACGTAAAGTTCTTTCAAATCGATGCTGCCTTCGGAAAGGGCGTCTCCTTTCGAGACCACCTGTCCGGATTCGATAAGCAACAAGGTATTTCTCGGCATCTGGTATTCGACGATTTTGTCTTTCTTGGCGCCGGCTTTCTTGTTCACTTTGACGAAAACCGAACGCAGATTACCTTTGTCCTCTATTTTGTCGACAACGCCGTCGTATTCGGAAAGCAAAGCCTTGCCCTTCGGAACGCGCACTTCGAAAAGCTCCTCGATCCTCGGCAGTCCCGAAGTGATGTCCGCGCGGGCGACGCCGCCGGAATGGGTGGTCCGAAGGGTGAGCTGGGTTCCCGGCTCGCCGATCGACTGGGCGGCGATGACGCCGACCGCTTCGCCGAGATTGATCGGTTCGTTGTGCCCCAGATCGTATCCGTAGCATTTGGCGCAAATGCCGTAGAGGGTTTTACAGGTCATCGGAGACCGGACTTTGACGACCTCGATCGCCGGATCGGCTTCGATCGCTTTGGCCGCTTCGATCGCGATGATCTCGTTCGCTTTGACGATAATCTTGCCTTTGGATTTTATTTCTTCCAAGCTGGTGCGCGAAAAAAGCCTGTCGGAAAACTTGTGTCCGAACTCAAGTCCTTCGGCGCGCCTAATTTCGATTCCTTCCTTGGTGTGGCAATCCTCTTCTTTGATCACCAGGCTTTGGCTGACGTCGATCATGCGGCGGGTGAGGTATCCGGCTTCGGCTGTTTTCAAAGCGGTATCCACCAATCCTTTCCTGTTTCCGTGGACGGAAATGAAATATTCGAGCGGCGAGAATCCCTCTTTGTAACAGGAAGTGACGGGCAGATCGATGATCTCTCCCTGCGGATTTTTGACAAGCCCCCTCATGCCCATCATCTGGTTCACCTGCTCCCAGCTGCCTCTCGCGCCGGAAGCGATGATGGTCGAGACCGGGCTCGATTTGGGCAAAGCCGCCTTGGCCACTTTTTCTATTTCGGTTTTGACGTTGTCCCAGATTTCGATGACGCGGGATTTTCTTTCGCTTTCGGTCAAAAGTCCGCTTTCGTATTGTTCGTCGATCGTCGCTACTCTGGCGTTCGCCGCCTCGATGATTCCCTTCTTTTCTTCGGGCACCACCAGGTCGGACATGCCCCAGGTGATTCCCGATTTGGTGGCGTATTCGAATCCGAGTTCCTGGATGGCGTCGAGCGCCGTTTTGCCTTTCTCGAGTCCGCATTCGTTCAGGATCCTCGCGAAAAGCTGGTTCATCGTTTTCTTGTTTATGGGATCGTTAACGTAGCCGATTTCTTCGGGCAGGGCGCGGTTGAAAATAATCCGGCCGCAAGTGGTTTCCAATTCCTTGTTGATTTTGATCACGGCCCGAAGATCGACAACGTCGCTATCGTAAGCCAAGACCGCCTCTTCCTTGCTGCCGAAGACTTTGCCGCTGCCTTTGGCTTCGGGATCGGCTTCGGTCAGATAGAAAACTCCCAAGACAATGTCGTTCCAGGGACCGGGAATGGGGTCGCCCGAAGCCGGTTTCAAAATATTGCGGCTCGAAAGCATCAGAAACTCGCTTTCCTTCTGGGCTTCGTCGGTCAAAGGAAGATGCACGGCCATCTGGTCGCCGTCGAAATCGGCGTTGAATCCCGAACAGACTAACGGCGGAATTTGAATGGCCAGGTCTTCGATCAAAATCGGCTTGAAAGCCTGGATGCCGAGCCTATGCAAAGTCGGGGCGCGGTTCAAAAGCACGTAGCGGTTTTTGATGACTTCTTCGAGGATCTCCCATATTTCCGTCGGAGCGGATTCGATCAGACGGTTGGCGTTTTTGATATTGTACGCCAGACCCCTTTCGATGATTTTGGAAATGACGAACGGCCTGAAAAGCTCCAAAGCCATTTTTTTCGGCAGACCGCATTCGTCGTATTTGAGGTTTGGCCCGACGACGATGACCGATCGGCCCGAATAGTCGACGCGCTTTCCGAGCAAGTTCTGTCTGAACCTGCCCTGTTTTCCCTTGAGCATGTCGGCCAAGGACCGAAGCGGCCGGCGTCTCGCCGAAAGCTGGGCCCGGCCCATGCGGGCGGTGTTGTCGATTAAGGCGTCGACCGCCTCCTGGAGCATGCGTTTTTCGTTAACGACGATTATTTCCGGAGCCTTGAGCTCCAAAAGCTTTTTCAAGCGGTTGTTGCGGTTGATGACGCGGCGATAAAGGTCGTTCAAATCCGAGGTGGCGTAGCGGCCTCCGTCCAAAGCGACCATCGGCCGGAGGTCCGGCGGCAAAACCGGAAGCTCGGTCATGACCATCCATTCCGGTCTGATGGCGTTCCTCTTCATGGCGATGAAGAACTTCAATCTCCTCGCCAACCTTTGCCTGCGGCTCGTGTCGTCGGTTTTTTCCAATTCTTTCTCGACAACCTTGATTTCCTTTTCCGCGTCGAGGTCCTCCAAAACCTTGCGCACGCCTTCGGCCCCGGCTCTCGCCTGGAAAACATTCCCGAATCTGCGGGAAAGATTGTAGAATTCCGCCTCGGAAAGGATCGTTCCCGGGCGCAGTTCCTTCAAAGTCTGCTTGGCGACTTCGGCGGCCATTCCGAGCTCGTCGATCTCTTCGAGCTTTTTCCTCGATTTGAATTCCCGGTCGACTTCTTCGATGGCCGCTTTTCTCGCTTCTTCGTCGACCGAAGTGATGATGTAGGCGGCGTAATAGATGACTTTCTCGAGCTTGGCGACCGGCGCGTCCAAAGCCAGACCGATCCTCGACGGAACGCTTCTCAAAAACCAGATGTGGGCGACCGGCGCCGCCAGCTTGATGTGGCCCATTCTCTCTCTCCTCACCGAAGAACGCGTCACTTCGACGCCGCACTTGTCGCAAACCACTCCTTTGTAACGGATCTTCTTGTATTTGCCGCAATAGCATTCGTAATCCTTGGTCGGTCCGAAAATCCGTTCGGAAAAAAGCCCGTCTTTTTCCGGACGCTGCGTCCGGTAATTGATGGTTTCCGGCTTGGTGACCTCGCCGTAAGACCATTTGAGCACTTCTTCCGGAGAGGCGATTTTCAGTTTTAAAGATTTGAAGTCGTCCATTTTTTAGTTTTCCTTCGTTTCTTCGGCCGGTTTTTCTTTTTCTTCGACGGCTCCCATGAGTTCGACGTTCAGGTTCAAAGCTTTCAATTCGTTCACCATCACGTTGAAAGTCGCCGGAATGTTGGGTTTTTTGATCTTTTCGCCCCTCACGATCGATTCGTAAGCCGCGGACCGACCCATGACGTCGTCGGATTTGATGGTAAGCATTTCCTGGAGGGTGTGGGCCGCTCCGTGGCCTTCCAAAGCCCAGACCTCCATTTCTCCGAAACGCTGTCCGCCGAACTGGGCGCGGCCTCCCAAAGGCTGCTGGGTGATCAAAGAATAAGGACCGATGGAACGCATGTGCACCTTGTCCAAAACCAAATGATTCAGTTTCATCATGTAAATCCTGCCGACGGTCACCGGCCGGCTGAAATCCTCGCCCGTGCGTCCGTCGTAGACCGTCACCTGTCCGGTCTCGGGGAGCCCGGCCGCCTTCAATTCTTCCCGGATTTCTTTTTCGGTGGCGCCGGACAAAGCCGGAGTGGTCGCCCGGTATCCCAACTTTTCCGCGGCCCAGCCCAAATGCGTTTCCAAAATCTGGCCGAGGTTCATGCGGGAAACGACTCCCAATGGATTCAGAATAATGTCGACCGGCGTGCCGTCTTCGAGGTAAGGCATATCCTCGATCGGCCTGATCTGCGAAATGACGCCCTTGTTTCCGTGCCGGCCGGCCATTTTGTCTCCGGCCTGGATGTTTCTAAGCGAAGCCACCTGGATCTGGATCCTCCTGATGACTCCGGCTTCAAGTTTGTCTCCTTTTTCGCGGTCGAAAATCTTCACTCCGACCACGCGGCCGCCTTTTCCGTGCGGCACTTCCAAAGAAGAATCTTTGACGTCCCTCGCTTTTTCTCCGAAGATCGCCCGAAGCAGCCTTTCTTCCGAAGTCAATTCGGATTCGCCCTTCGGGGAAATCTTGCCGACCAGGATGTCTCCGGCCGTCACTTCGGCGCCGATCCTGATGATTCCTTCTTCGTCCAAATTCTTCAGTTTTTCCTCGGAAACGTTCGGGATGTCCGGAGTGGTGATCTCAGGCCCCAATTTCGTGTCGCGGACATCGCAGACAAAATCTTCGATATTGATGGAAGTGTAGCGGTCCATCTGGGCCACCCTTTCCGAAAGGATGATGGCGTCCTCGAAATTCGCTCCCTCCCAGGACACGAAAGCCACGAGTAAGTTCTGCCCCAAGGCCAGGACGCCGTCCTTGATGGCCGTGCCGTCGGCGATGACTTCTCCTTTTTTGACTTTGTCGCCGATTTTGACGATCGGCTTGTGGGAAAAAGCGATGTATTGGTTCGTCATCCGGAACTTTTCGACCGGATAAATCCGTTTGTGATGGTCTGCGTCTTCAATGATGATTTTCGATCCGTCGACATAGGTCACTTCGCCCGCTTCGTCGGCCACGATCACCTGCCCGGAATTGTAAGCGGCGGTTTTCTCGACGCCGGTGCCGACATAGGGCGACTCCGGCCTGATCGAAGGCACGGCCTGCTTCTGCATGTTCGATCCCATCAAAGCCCTCTTGGCGTCGTCGTTTTCCAAAAACGGGATCAAAGAGGCTCCGATCGAAAGGATCTCCGAAGGCGACACGTCCATGTATTCGACGTCGTCGCGCTGAACGTTCATCGGCTTTCCTTGGAAACGGACTTCGACGATCTTGTCCGCCAGCTTGTTGTCTTCGGTCAGTTTTTCTCCGGCGTGGACGATCTTGTGCTTTTCCTCTTCGATCGCGTCGAACCAGACGATTTCGCCGGTGATCTTTCCTTTTTCCATTTTGACGTAAGGCGCTTCCAAAAATCCGTATTTGTTGACGCGGGTATAGTTTGCCAGATGATTGATGAGTCCGATGTTCTGCCCTTCCGGAGTCTGGATCGGGCAAAGCCGCCCGTAGTGCGAAGGATGGACGTCCCTTACCTCGAATCCGGCGCGTTCTTTGGTCAGTCCGCCCGGCCCCAAAGCCGAAATCCTTCTTTTGTGTTCGAGCTCGGTCAAAGGATTAACCTGATCCATGAACTGCGACATGGAAGAAGTGGCGAAGAAATCGCGGACCACGCCGATCAATGGTCTGGTGTTCACGAGCTGGATCGGAGTGAGCGCCTGCCGCTCTTCTCCCGAGATCGTCGACATCCTGTCTTGGACGATCCTCCTGATCCTTCCGAATCCCAAGCGCATCCGCGCTTCCAAAAGTTCTCCGACCGAACGGAGCCGGCGGTTTCCCAGATGGTCGATATCGTCGTCTTTGGCGTGCGGATCGTTGTTCAGCCTGATGATCTCCGCCATTATCCGCACGATGTCTTTTTTTGAAAGCAGTTTATCTTTGGAATCGTTCGCTTCCAAACGCTGATTCACTTTGAAGCGGCCTATTTCAGAAAGGTCGTAGCGGTCGGAACGCACGAACATGGCGTCGATCAGGTTCTTGGCGTTTTCGGCGGTGGCAAGATCTCCGGGGCGAAGCCTCTTGTAAAGTTCGAGATAGCTTTCGGAAGCGGTTTTCGCCGGATCTTTCTTTAAAGTACTTTCTATATGTTTAACCGGGCCGTTGTCGTTCGGAAAAGCGGCCCTGATCTCTTCTTCGGTTTCCAATCCGAAGATGCGGAGGAAAGACGTGGCCGGCATTTTGCGGTGGCGGTCTATCTTGACGTCGATGACGCCGTTCGAATCGGTTTCGAATTCTATCCAGGCGCCGCGGTTCGGAATGATTTTGGCGCCGAAAAGCTTCCGGCCCCTCCAGGAATCGGAAATGAAATAAACTCCGGGCGATCTGACGAGCTGGGAAATGACCACCCTCTCCACACCGTTGATGATGAAGGTCCCTTTCTCGGTCATGATCGGAAAATCTCCGAAATAGACTTTTTGGGTCTCTTTCCGGCCGGATACGAGATGGATTAATTCCATATTGACACGGAGCGGAGCTTCGTAAGTCAAAGCCCGCTCGCGGCATTCGTCGGTCGAAAACTTCGGTTCGTCAAAATAATAATCGCGAAAATAAAGCTCCATTTCCTTTGCGGAATGGTCGCGGATGGGAGAGATTTCGTCGAAGAGGTTCCGCAATCCGGTTTTCTTGAACCACTCGAAGGAATCGATTTGGACGGCGATCAGGTCCGGTTCCTTCACGAACGAACTCGGATGGGATGAAAAGTTTTTGGTTTTTGCTGACGACATATAAAAAACCGCCTTTAAAAAATCGGCTTCGTCTCGATTTATTTTAGATATTTAACAATATTTTTGGTGTGTTCGTCAAGTGTCTTCGAAAATATTGTCTCTTTGGTGCCGGGACGGGAAAGGTAATAAAGATAGTCGGAGTCTTGCGGATTCAGGGCCGCCTCGATTGCCGACAGCCCCGGGTTGGAGATCGGACCCGGAGGCAATCCCCGATATTTGTAGGTATTGTAGCGCGAATCAATCTCGAAATCAATATCTTCGACCCCGGCGCAGCCGAACGGGCTTTCGGCGTAGCAAACCGCGGCGTCAACGTTCAAGGGCATTCCGATCCGAAGCCGGCTCTCCAGGATGCCGGCAACAAGCTCGCGGTCTTTCCCTTGGTCAGGCACTTCTTTCTCGATCATCGAGGCGATGATCACGGTTTCGTAAGCGGTCTCCGGATCGAGAATCGGAGCGGCTTTGGAAGCGAAATTGTCGAGCATTTTTCCCGCCACCACCCACGAAGGCGAATTCAGGAAAAACTCGTAAGTGTCCGGAAAAAGGAATCCTTCCAGGCTGTCTCCGGTCGCCTGCTCCAGGAAAGGATAGTCGAAATCCGCGGGCTTCAGATTGGCGAGCTTGCCGCCGTTCAAAACTCCGGCCACGGTTAAGGTCTCGTCGATCTGGGCAACGGTGTAGCCCTCGGGAATGGTGATCGTGGTTTTCGGCCAAGTTTTCGGAAAAAGCCAGCGCCGTCCATAAAAAATCGCGGCCAAGGCTACGAATACAATCGCTATCGTTTTAAATCGTGGTCGCGGCAATGTTTTGAATGATACCGATCAAAATAAACGAGGTCAACAGGCTCGAGCCGCCGTAGCTCACGAAAGGCAGCCCGACGCCGATGACCGGCAGAAAACCGAGGGTGGAGCCGACGTTGATGGCGAACTGGAAAATGAAAAGCAAAGCGCTTCCGATGCAGATGAATTTGTCGAAATTCCCGTGGCTTTTCATTCCGATCTGGAGGATCCGCCATATCATCCAAAGGAAAACGATAACCAGAACCATGGCGCCGACAAAACCCCATTCTTCGGTAAAAGCCGCGTAGACAAAGTCGGTCTGCGCCGCCGGCAAGAATCCGAGCCTCACCTGGGCTCCCTGGCTAAATCCCTTGCCGAACCAGCCGGCGGAGCCGATGGCGATTTTCGACTGGATGGCGTTGTAATTCACTCCCAGCGGATCTGCATCCGGCTTCAAAAGGCCGATGATGCGGTTCCTTTGATAGCCCTGGAGCCCGAAATTCCAGATGATCAGCCCGCAGAAAAGGAGGATCGGCAAAGCCACGGCTACGTATTTCATCGGCAGCCCGGAGACCAAAAGGAATCCCGCCCAGATGCTTCCGAAAATAAGGGCCGTTCCCAGATCCGGTTGAAGCAGAATCAGGAAAACCGGCACCAGGAGATAGACGAAAGAAGTGAAGATCACGCCGAATCTTTTGATGCCGATGTGGCTGCGGCTGAAAAACTTCGAAAGGATGACGATCAGTCCGATCTTCGCGAATTCCGAAGCCTGGAATTTGAAACTTCCGATGTTGATCCAGCTTTTGTTTCCGCCCGCTTCGCTGCCGATCAATAAGGTGAGAATCAAAAGGCCGACGCTCACCAGATAGATGACGATCACCACCCACCGGTAGCTCATCAGCCTCTTGAGGTTGATGAAAGAAACGGAAAAGATGATGGCCGCGCCGACCAGAATCCAAAGCGTTTGGCGCCAAATCAAGACTTCGGTGCTCGAAGCGAGCGTCAAGATACCAAAAAGCAAAAGCAGGCCGACGCTCAGGTTCAACTGCCAATCAAGTTTTTTCAGGAATCCCATGGTGCGTTATCGGCTCGCCAAAAATCGCAGGGCCGCGGCTAGGGCCCCGATCAAGGCCAGGAAAAACAACCCGTAGACGATTTGTTTGGTCAATCTTTGCATTTAGGTAAATATTAATCAAAAGCGGAAAGAGAAACAAAAGGCCCCCGGTTTGGCGGAGGCCTTTTGACAAATGCCCGGCAAAATCTACTTTCGCCCAAAGGACTATCATCGACCCGCACGGCTTTCACTTCCGAGTTCGGAATGGGATCGGGTGGTG
Source organism: bacterium (assembly GCA_029548485.1). Taxonomy (GTDB): domain Bacteria; phylum Patescibacteriota; class Minisyncoccia; order UBA6257; family Colwellbacteraceae; genus JAMCQZ01. Next base: position 57,221 of record JAKPNH010000006.1, on the reverse strand, counting down.
CACCATGCGATTAATCACCGAGCAGGATAATACTAATCGTTTTCGTTCCTAATTTCAATAGTATGAATTAAATATAATTGGCGCTTAAATGACCGGTCTATAAACGACCTATTAGTACTCTTCGGCTGAAACAGTTGCCTGTCTTACACCTTGAGCCTATCAACCCGGTAGTCTTCCGGGGGTCTAGTGTCTAATCTTGGGATGGGCTTCGCGCTTAGATGCTTTCAGCGCTTATCCCTTCCGAACATAGCTACTCGGCGATTCGCCTGGTGGCAAAGCCGATAGACCAGAGGTTCGTTCAACCCGGTCCTCTCGTCACGTACATTCCCCTATTTCTAGGAGCGTAGACTATATCTTCACCCTTATTCCTATAAAGAAATAGTGGGGTGGCGGCATATTACCTATGTAGACCCGCCTTTAAGGCTTTGGATCCATATAAGTCCGATCTCTTCGATCAAGTCGTTACGGGGTCAAACCCAATAATTGATAAAACGCCATCGCCATCAAAAATCCGGCGATATGAGCTAAATCAATGTTTTTGGGTCGACTTCCCACGGTATTACCTTTTTATTTCTGGTCCTCAAGCAATTAACATGTTCCGAAGCGGACCGATGCTTTGGAACAATCCATTTTGGTTTCAGAAACAAGGAAGGCTTCACCGTTATAAGCCACATTGTCATTACGGATTACTCCGCAAAGTAGCAAGGCGCTTTCGCGCCCACTAGGGTCGACTTCCCTCAAACACTTCACGCCTGCAGCAGATAAAAACCAACCTGTCTCACGCATTGAATCATCTGTTACCAAATGTGTGGACTATACCATCATCCATTTTTCAATGGAGGCCTACGTCTTATGGAAGATTTCTTCCATCCGTTCCCTCAGGAACAAGTCTCTACGGGGTTATGCTTTATTTCAATAAAGCAAACTTCCCTCGGTATTATCCTAAATATTGACAGGTTATATCGCAATTATAAGTTTAGGACTTCACCGATATGAGTAAGCTTTTTCAATCCCGATTGCTCGGGAAAGCCGCCAAACTGACGGTTTAAACCCAGCTCGCGTACCCTTTTAAGTGGCGAACAGCCACACGCTTGGGACCTTCTCCAGCCCCGCGCTAGGGTGGGCCGACATCGAGGTGCCGAGCGTTGTCGTCGATAGGGACTCTCGGACAACACCAGCCTGTTATCCCCGGGGTAGCTTTTATCCGTTGTCTCCGACCTTTCTATAAAGATTCGTCGGGTCACTAAGTTCTGCTTTCGCATCTGCTCGACTTGTGGGTCTCGCAGTTAAGCCAGCTTATGCCTTTACACTTCAGGCTCGATTTCCATCCGAGCCAAGCTGACCTTAATAAACTCCTCCGTTACTCTTTGGGAGGATTCCGCCCCAGAAAAACTGCCCGCCAGGCACTGTTCCCTAAGGTTTTTGCCCTTAAGGTTAGAGTTTAAAGTTTGAAAGATGGCTGTTTCATCGTCGGCTCCGTCTCATCCGAAAACAAGACTTCAAAGCCTCACCACTACGCTACGCATCCAAACCCTAAAGCCAATACCAAGTTGCAGTAAAGCTCCCGGGGTCTTCTTGTCTAGCTGCAGGTATCCCGCGTCTTCACGGGAATCGCATTTTCACCGAGCTTCTCTTTGAGACAGTTCTCTGATCGTTACGCCATTCATGCGCTTCAGAACTTACCTGAAAAGGAATTGCGCTACTTTAACACGGTTATAGTTACCGCGGACATTGACGAGGGCTTCGGGCAGCGAGCAAATCCGGATTGCTCCGAATTCACCCCCGCCGTTAACCTTCTCGCATCGGTCAGGCGTCACCTCCTATACATCCTCTTACGAGTTCGCAGGAAGCTGTGTTTTTAGTAAACAGTCGCCAGAGAGACTTTCGCTGCGTCCCGCCTTGCGGCGGGAAGACCATATCGCTAACTTACGGTCGCTTGTTTGCCGAGTTCCTTAAAGAGAAATCACTCGTACCCCTTGGGCTACTCGCCCTATCCACCTGTGTCGGTTTCCGGTACGGATTCCATTCCTTTAACCTTAGAGATTTTTCGCGGAAACGCGCTCAACCAACTCACCAAAGTAAATGCTTTGATTCGCCGCTGTCCTTGGATTCGCCATCAAAGACAGGCACCTGGATTTGCCAGAATGCCATCCTTAGACCACGGACACCAAACCATTGAGATGCCTGGCCTACTGCGCTTCGTCCTCCCGTCGAAAGAAATGGAAGGGTTGGAATATTAACCAACAGTCCATCGGCTGCGGCTTTCGCCATTGCCTTAGGGCCGCCTAACCCGTGGATGATTGCCATTGCCACGGAAACCTAGGATTTTCGGGGAACCGGTTTCCCACCGGTTAAGTGGGTTACTCATGCCAACATTCTCTCTTCAGAGCACTCCAGTCGCTCTCGCGGGTCGACCTTCGGCGCGCTCCAAATGCTCTCCTACCATGCTTCGCTTGCGCGAAACATCCGTATCTTCGGTATCTTGCTTAGCCCCGGTACATTTTCGGCGCGTCACGCCACTCCCGCAAAGCGGGATTCGAATAGTGAGTTGTTACACACTCTTTAAAGGATGGCTACCTCTGAGCCAACCTCCTATCTGTCGATGGCATGGCACTGCCTTTAACACTTAGCAAGAATTTGGGGACCTTAGATGACGGTCAGGGCTGTTTCCCTTTCGACCACGGGGCTTAGCCTCCGCAGTCTGACTACCAAGTTTTTCTAAAGCGGTATTCGGAGTTTGACTCGGTGGCCGAGCTTTCGCCCTTTACCACCAAACCAGTAGCTCTACCCCCGCTAAAGCGGTTCTTGGCGCTAGTCCTAAAACTATTTCGGAGAGAACCAGCTATTACCAAGCTCGATTAGCTTTTCACTACTTACCTCAGTTCATCCAAAGATTTTGCACAATCAACTGGTGCGGACCTCCCTCCCGCTTTCGCGGAAGTTCATCCTGACCAAGGTAAGCTCGCTTGGCTTCGGGTCTTATATTGACTACCTTGTCCTTGCGGACGTTCGCGCTTTTAACACTAGGTTTCCCTGTGGCTGCTCCCGCAAAGCGGGATTAACCGAGCAGTCAATATAAAGTCGTTGGCTCATTCTTCAATAGGCACCACGTCACCCCGCCGAAGCGGGGCTCCGAGTCCTTGTAAGCACATGGTTTCAGTTCTATTTCACCGCCCTCACCGGGCTGCTTTTCACCTTTCCCTCGCGGTACTTGTTCACTATCGATCACAAAGTGTATTTAGCCTTTCCCGATAGTTCGGGATGATTCCTTCGAAGCTTCCTGTCATCGAAGTACTCAAGATTAAAAACAAGAAAGATGATTCGTTTTCGCCTACGAGGCTTTCACTCCCTTTGGCCGGACTTTCCAGTCCATTCGGCTAACGAACCATTTTGTAACTTTCCTCTATTTATAAAGTCGCTCTCCGATTTCTCATCGAGCGGCTTCATAAATAGAATGTCTCTATCTTACTACCCTCGCTTTCCGTTTCCGGCTTGCGCCGTAAACTTCAAACAAGTTTGGGCTCTTCCCTTTTCACTCGCCGCTACTAAGGGAATAACAATTGTTCTTTATTCCTCCGCTTACTAAGATGTTTCACTTCAGCGGGTCGACTATTCCGCAACTTACGTGCGGAATCAATCCCGGATTGCGGGATTGGGTTTCCCCATTCGGAAATCCCCGGATCGAAGGCTGCTACGCGCCTCCCCGAGGCGTATCGCCGCTACGCCGCGTCCTTCATCGTCACTTTGTGTCAAGGCATCCTCCATGCGCCCTTAAAAAAATAAACCGGTCATTTAAATGCCAATTAAGTCCGCCAGTTTGAACTTGCGGACTCCTGCTTTGCGCCGTGTTTGTCGGCGCAAATTATATTCATTTTTTGAAATACCGGTCGTCTCAACAAAAAAACCGCTTTCGCGGTTCATTCAGTCACCAAAACTAAGACTTCATGAGCCGCGTTTTATGTGAATCTTTCGCATCATCATCTGAGAGGAATTATACAGGCAGGCCTTTGGCCGTGTCAACCCCCGGCCTGGCCCGCCGAGAACAGGAACAGCCCCGCGCTTGCGGGGCTGTTTTCCTTCAAAATCAAGCTTTTTCGGGGATTAATCCCTGTCCACCTGATCCCGCCATTTCTCGATCAAAGAATTGGCGTAATCCTTGCCGGCCATGCCGAAAGCGATGGCGACCGCGAAGCTCAGTCCCACTCCGAGAATGTAGATCAGATTCTTGAGCAAGCTGATATCGATGCCCAATTTGCTCAAGGCGTTCTCCAAGCCGAAGTAGACGATGATCCACCAGCTCAAAACGCTGATGAGTTTCGCCGACTGCATTTTCGCGCCCATGGCCGCCGCCCGGATGACGCTCCGGACGAAATTCGCCACGATGACCGCGAGCACCAATATGACGATGGCGCCGACGAAACTGGTCGCCTGGCTCAAAATGGTGCTGATGAATTGCGACACCACCGGAAGGCCGAACTTGTCGGCGATCACCAAAAGCAAAGCGCCGACGATGAACCAATAGATGAGCTTTCCGAAGAACTTTCCGCTGTCGAGTTTGATGTTCGCCCGATCGAGATACGGCTCGATTCCGGCTTTCTTCAAAAGCGAATCTATTCTCAAGGCTCTGACCGCCTGGGCGACCAACCTTTCGATAAGGCGCGCGATGAAAAGTCCGATGATGAACAGGACCGCCGCACCGAGCAAAGTCATAAACGGCTGCGACAGATATTCATACCAGAATCTCTGGATCGCCCATCCGAATGGCTCCAACCAATTTAAAACAGTCATTTATATTTGTCTTTAATTTAAAGTGAATCGACCTTTGCTGTGTACTCATTCAGTATATCAAAGAACGTCCGTCCGGACTATTGTTCTTTCTCCACAAGCGAAGGCCAGGACTCCTTGTAATCCCGGAACGCCTTGTCGAAAACCTCTTTCGGCGTCTCTTCCACGCCGAGTTCGGCCATTTTGTTTCTCAAATCCGAAATCGCGGCTTCCTGCTTTTCGGGAGAGACGATCCGCTCGAATTCCAAAATGTATCCGTATCCTTTGGTATGATCGACGAAAACGCGGATTCCCTTCCATGAGAACTCGTTCCGTTTGCGGAACCATTTTATTTCCGGATTGATGCCGATGACGGACAACATATTCTCCATTTTCCCGAAATCGTCTTTGAAAAAACGGATCTCGATTTCCTCTCTCGCCTCGTCGTGAAGCTTACCCTTTTTAAGCCAAATCTTGGCGTAATCGTCGTTCCGCTGGATCCGCAAGTCTTGCGGCACGTCGAGGTAATAAGTGACCTCGTCCCGCTCGCCCAAAAACTCCGCTTCTTTTTTAAGCCTTTGGATCAGCTCTTCGTATTTCGGTTTGTCGATAAAACTGCGTATCTCGCATTCTATCCGGGGCATACATTCATTATAGCCGAATGCTATCTTCCGAAGTCCGAATACCAGACATCGCTGTTCCAAACCCAGAAAGGCCCCATGCCCGCCATCACCCAAAGCTTGTCTTGGAAAACCATCACCTCGTGGTCTTCCCGGCCGGGCCATTCCAAATCTCCGGCTTTTTGCCAATCTTTCCCGTTTTCCGAGTACCAGGCGTCTTGCGTTCCCTTATCGTTCACGCTTCCCCAGCCGCTTACAATCCACAAGCGATTCTTGTAATTCACCAAAGGCACGCCGTGCCTTTTCTCCCAGGGAGCGTTCCCGTTTTCCAAAACCCAGTTTATTCCGTCGCTCGAACTCCAGACATCGTTCATGGCCTCGCCGTGGCTCACGCCTCCGGCCACCCAGAGCTTGTCTTGGAAGACCGTTGCGCCCTGATCGTAGCGCGGAGCCCATCCGGCATTCTCGTTCACCAGGTTCCAATGGATGCCGTCTTCGGAATTCCACACGTCGTTTTTGAGATTCTGGTCCCCGAGCCTGGCGCCGAAACTCAATCCGCCGAACATCCAGAGCTTCCCCTGGAACACGGCCGAGGTCTGGCCTTCGCGTCCGCCCCAAGGCGCGTCTTTCAGAACCTGTTTCCAATTGATGGCGTCATCCGAGACCCAGACGCCGGTGCGGTATCCGGTGGTCGTGCTCCAACCGCCGAACATCCAAAGCTTGCCTTTGAAATATTCGACGGACATCGATCTTCGCGGAGACCAGGCGGCGTGTTCTTTTTCGAGAGTCCAGTTTACGCCGTCTTCCGAACTCCAGATGTCGTTGAAGTGCGACGCCACGCCGTAATTGTTTTCGGCTTCGGGAAATCCGCGAAGCCCTCCGAAGATCCACATTTTCCCGTCAAAGACGATCCCTCCCTGCGAATCCCTCGGCGCCCAGGGAGCGTTTGAAGAAGCTTTTTTCCAGACAAGGGTCCGAGGGTCGATAGCCGGACTTGCTGTCTCTCCGCCGATCGGTTCCGAATAATTTTTCTCGTCCGACAAAACCTGTTCCTGGTTCATTTCTATTTTCCAATCGCTCCAGTCGTAAAGAATCCACCAAAAAATTCCTATGAGCAGAATAACGAACAATATTTTTTTGATTTTATTCATGTTTAATTTTTATTTAAAATCTTTTTCAATTCTTCTCTGACGACCTTTCTGTCGTCCCAGGAGCGTTTTTTGCCGCCGATGATGATCGACTGTTCCGCTCCTTTGCCGGTGATCAAAACCACATCTCCTTTTTCCGCAAGAGAAAGCGCCTTCCGGATGCCCGTCCGGCGGTCTTCGATCAGGAAAAGATTCTTATCTTTGGTCTTACCCGCTTCTTCGGCCGCCTTGGCGATATCTTCGATGATCGGTCCGGGCTCGTCCTCGTAAGGGTCGACGTTCGAGATGATCACATAATCCGCTTTTTCTCCGGCCAACTTTCCCATCACCGGCCGTTTGGATTTGTCCCGGCCCCCGCCTTCGGCTCCGAGGAGAATAATGATGCGGTTCGGGGACATGGATTCGGCCGTTTCCAAAACCGCGGTCAGGCTTTCTTTCTCATGGGCGTAATCGACGAAAACCGCGAAATCCTGGCCTTCGTCGATCTTTTCCATCCGGCCGGGAATGGTTTTCAGCCGTTTCAATCCGGCGGCTATGTCCGCGGCCGGAATGCCGAGTCCTTTGGCGATAATAATTCCGGGCAAGGCGTTATAGACGTTGAAATTTCCCGGGATGGAAACGGCGTAATGATCGGATCCGAGATCGAAGCTCGTTTCTTCGTTCAAAGTCTTGATGTTTTCCGCCCGGTAATCCGCTTTTTCCCTGATTCCGAAAGTGATTTTTTTGTCCGCCTTAAAACCCAAAAAATAATCTTTGTGTTCGCTGTCGCCATTGACGACAAAGATTTTTTTAATGGCTCTGCCCTGGAGGGTTTTTCTCCTGGTTTTCTCAAGATCGGCGAAAATTCTGCCCTTGGTTTCCTTGTATTTTTCGAAGCTGCCGCCGTGCGAAGGCAAATGTTCCGGAGTCAAATTGGTGAAAACCAGAAAATCGTATTCGATGCCCTTGTGCCGATACTGGTTGATCCCTTCGGAGGTGGTCTCGACAATCGCCGCCCGGCAGCCGGCGTCGAGCATTTTTTTCAGCCACTTCTGGATCTCGAATCTTCCCGGCATGGTCATATGGTAGGCGTTCGGATATTCCTCGTCTCCGATCCTGATATTGGCCGTGCTGACGATTCCGGTCTTCCAGCCTGAAAAATTGAGGAGGCTCCAGATGAAATTGGCGGTCGAAGTTTTTCCCTTGGTGCCGGTGATGCCGATAATGAGCATTTTCCTCGACGGAAATCCGTAAACCAAAGCGCCGAGTTTGGCCATCGAATAATGATAAGCCTTGAGTATCGGCTGCGGCGTGAGTTTTCTCAAAAAAGATTTCATGGTTTATCGGCCGGAAAAAACTTTCTTCAGGATATAAAGATAATACCAAAACGGCTGGATGGCCAGATCGTAAAAAGGAGAGTATTCCTTGATAAACCCGCCGAACTTCTTTTTATAAACGGAGATCCCTTCCCAGCTTCTGTTCAATCCTTTATGGCTTATTCCGCCGAAGCTGTAATAGGAAAACCCGAACTCTTTCGCCTTTCTCATGCTTTGCCACTGGCAGAGATAAGAAGGCATCAGCTCGCGGTGTTCGGACGAAGAAGACCCAAAAAGAAAAAAAGCGGTTTCTCCGTAAAGAACGACGAGGTTCGCCACGAGGAGCGTGTCTCCGTAAAACGCCAGGGCCAAAAAAGCATTCTTACGCTTTTCTAAGCTGTTGAAGATTTCTTCGTAATAGCTCCGGGGATGAAGGCTGAAGCCGTCCCGGCTGGCGGTTTCCGTCATCAAAGAATAAAAATCCTCGAAATAATCCAGAAAATTCTTGGTAATGGTTTTGACGATTACGCCTTTTTTCAAGGCCAGCCTGGCGTTGTACCTCGCCTTCGGTTCCATAGCGAGAAAGATTTCGTTTTCCGGCTGCTTCAGGTCGATCACCCGTTCGGCCCGCGGCTGGAAATTCGACCCGCGATAAGAGCTTCTGGGAGATTTTGTAAAAAACTTTCCGGCGGTTTTTTCCAAACGGTCTTTTATCGCCGGCCAGAAATCCAAACGGATAAAAACCGTTTTTCCGTCGTTGAAAACTTCTTTCAGGGATTTTTTTAAAAAAGAAGCGGTTTTTTCCGTCAGGTTATTCTTCAATACCGGACCGTAAGGTATATATATGTAGCTTTTGTTGAAAGTAAGCGGATAACGGATCGCCTGGATGCTGCCCGCAGCTTCGCCTCCGTCTTCGATCAAAAAACGCCTCACTTCCCTTTTCTCTTCGGCCCGCCAATCCCCGTAAAACCAGCTCTGAGTAAAAGGCGCGCCTTGATTCACGGCCAGCGGATCGAATTCTTTTTCCGACGTTATTTCGACCAGATTCATAAGAATACTTTAGCACAAAAACAAAGACTGGAAACAAAAAAGCCCCTTTCGGTAATATACCGATCGGGGCCTTATTCTTCGACGGCTAGTGCTTTCCCTGGGCTCGACGAACATCGGTCAAGTCTACAAACCATTGTTTTAGACCGAGTAAGTCAAGAACCGGATATCCGACCGTCAGAAAGACGTCGGTGATAGCTTCTTTCGGCCTTGGAATGCCGAAAGCTCCATAGAGTTCCCATGGAACTGTTCTCGAATCCGGGTGACGACGGATAATCCATAGTACCCTCAAGTAATGCAGCCAGGTCGCGAGGAAAACGATTCCTTTTCCTTCTTGTAACGCGACGCCGAAAGCTATATCGACCTGAACCGTAGTCTCCAGTCCCCGTCGGAAAACGCGAGGAAGAAAGACCGGGCGACCCAGGCGATGTCGGAATACTTCCTGGTAGATATCGACTTCGGCGGCATTGTCCGTGGCCTGAAAAGCCCCGATCAACAACACGTCGTTGTCCGGGATACACTTGACGCGGATAATCCGTGCCATTTTCCCAATGCTTCGCCACCAATCTTGCCATTCCAGGGGGCCGATACGCCTCGAAAGCCAAGGCCCGCCATCGTGAGGACTTTTCGTTAGAATGGCCGACAGCCATTCTACGGCGCGTTCCGGCTGATGCCTGCTGAGCCGCGAGATGAGTAACCAAAACAAAAGTCCGGTTACGACAATCCACCAGTCCAAACTCAAGAAGTTTCACTCCTTTCCGGATTTAAAAGAGCTCTCTAAAACTCTCTTAAGAGAACATATTCTTGAGTGAATGTCAAGAACGAAGCCGAATCATTTATCAATAAAAACATCGGCCGCGAAAAAATATTCTGTGGACCTAGGCGGAATCGAACCGCCGTCCCGGCAATGCGAATGCCGTGTTCTGCCACTAGACCATAGGCCCGAACTGCCAATTCAGATTAGCAGTCCTCAAGCTATTTTTCAAAACCCCGGAGGAGTTTTTCGGCTTCGCTCCGGGAAATCAAATCCCTCTTCACAATTTCCTCTTCAACCGCCTTCTTCACCATTTCTTCGAGCATCTTCTTGCTGTCTTCGGCCTGTTTCATCATGTTCCGCAAATCGTCCGGAGACATGTTTTTCATCATTTCCTGCGCCGCCTTCATCTGATCGAATATTCCCATGGCTACAATCCCAATTCTTCGTGGATATTCTGCATCGACCGCACGGCCAATTCTGCCATTTTCTCCAAAGTGATTTCAAGGTGCTTCGGCGCCTCGAGCAGCAATTCCCGGTTCACGCCGCGGGCGAAAGCCTTTTCCTTGAATCTTTTCAGAACCGTTTCCGGAGTGACGTCCATGAGTTTTCTGCTCGGCAAGACCAAAGCGGCGGCGACCACGAGGCCGGTAATCTCTTCGCAATAGTAAAGCGCTTTTTCCATCAAAGTTTCCGGCGCTTCCACTCCGGACATGAAATTGTGCCGGCGGACGGCCAAGGCGACTTCTTCCGGCAATCCGGCTTCGCGGATAATCGCTTCACCGACTTTACCGTGCTCTTCCGGCCGCTCGCTCGTTTTCTCCCAATCGATATCGTGGAGCAATCCGGCAAGCTCCCAAAGATCTTTTTGGTCGGACTCACCGAAATAATCCGCGAGGCTCTTCATCAAAGCTCCGGCCGCCAGATTGTGCTTGACGAGATTCTCGTTTTTGATGTTCTCCCGAAGGAGTTTTATCCCCGCCTCCTTGTAATCCATGGCCGAATTATTTCACCAGATTCTGCGGGGCTCCGGCGACGAATTTTTCGATATTATCCGCGGTCGTATCGAGAATCCTCTTGAGCGCCTCTTTGGTGTTGAAGGCGTTGTGCGGCGTGATGACGACGTTTTCCATGTCGATCAAAACGTGGTTCTCCAGGATTTTTTTCAAATCGTGCTCTTCCGGACGTCCGTAAAGCAAAAACTGCCTTTCGTCCTGGGTCGGCACTTCTTCTTCCAAGACATCGAGCCCGGCGCCGCCGAGCCGGCCTTCATGCAAAGCTTCGATCAAGGCGGTCGTATCGACGACCGCTCCCCTCGCGGTATTGATCAAAACGCAGTCTTTCTTAACGAGCTTCAAAGTTTCTTTGTTGATCATATGCGTCGTCTCCGGCAAAAGCGGCACATGCAAGGTGATCACGTCCGAATTCTTCAAAAGTTCCTCGAAAGTCACGTATTTGAACCCTAGTTCCGCCTCCAAACCGGCTTTGGGGAAAGCGTCGTAAGCGATAACCTCCATTCCGAACCCCTTGGCGATGCGGATCGCGTATTCTCCGATGCGGCCGACACCGATAACGCCGATAACCTTGCCTTTCAGATCAAATCCTTGGAGCCCTTCCTGATTGAACGATCCGGTTTCCTTGATGCGGTCGAAGGACTGGAAAATCTTCCTCGAAATGGAAAGCAGAAGCGCGAAGGCGTGCTCGGCGACCGTATTTTCCCCGTATGAAGGGACATTACTGACGACGATGTTTTTCCCCGCGGTGGCGACAAGATCGATATGGTCGAATCCCGTGGTCCGGGTGGCGATAAATTTCAAGTTCGGCAGAGCCTCTATAACCGGCTGGTCGATTTTGGAGCCGGTGAAAACCGAAACGGCGTCGAAATCCCCGGCCTCCGCGAGATTGTTTTTATCGATCCGTTTCGGAGAGAAAAAAAGCTCGTGTCCGGGAAGCTTGGATTTCAGATATTCCGCTTCCCAATCTTCGATCTCGAAAAAAGAAATCTTCATAAGCTTAAGTTTAGGCGAAAACGCGCCTTTTACCAAGGCTCCGATAAAGCGCTCCGAGGATGCGTTTAAAGCTTACAGCTCAAATATCTATTGGCTTCTTTCGGCCAGACGATGATCGCCGAAGCATAAACGCCGGCGGCGGCCAAAAGGATAAACTGCACCAAGCCATCAGCGACGCTTCCGGGCTTGTCTAAAACAAAACACTTTCCGGCGAAACCGATGGCCAGTAAAGTCGAAGCCAGAACTGTCAGTTGGTAGTATTTTGGGAAAAAAGATCCGATCAAAGTACGGCTCTGTCGATAATTGAAAACAGCCATCACCGCTCCGAGAACAGATCCCGTTAAATGGATTAGGGCGATAAATGACATTTTTTTATATTTTTCCGCCTCTGCGGACAAAGATAAAGAACCCCATGCGTCGTCCGCGGCGACGGCTTTCAACCTTTCACGAATTATAACACAAATTCGGCTCTATTTGACGTAGCTCTTGTAAACCCAGCCCTCGATCACCTGTTCGCCGTTTATGAGAACCGAAGATTTAAGCGGAATGCGGAGCCAATCTCCTTTTTCCTCGAGCACCCGGTATTGTTCTCCGGCGTAAGCCTTGGTGATGATCGTCGAATCCGTAGTCGGAGATTGCCGCACGTTCAGCCAGCCGATAGACGTTTCCTGGACGGTGACGGTCCTCGTCTCCGGCGTCGGCGTCGTCTCTTCTTCGGAGATTCCGCTCAAATAGCTTTCCTTGCTCGGACACCCGGCGGGATTCACGCCCCAGGCTCCGGAAGAAAGATAAACGCAAAAGCTGTAAGAAGTATTGTTCTGTTTCTTATAAAAATATGGTTTGTCGAATTCGGGATCGCTGTAAGCCTTGGGAATGTATCCGCCGGACAAAAGCCCGGACAGGTTTTCCGGCAAAGCTCTTTTTTCGACGCTGTATTTCTGGAGTCCGGCGATGATGCTTCCGGCGTCGGCCAGCCTCGTTTTATCGATGACCAAATCGTCTTCCAGTTTTTGCAAAGCGACGCCGCAATTCCCGGCGTTAACTCCGTTGTCCGAAAGGCAGGCGCTGTATCCGCTTTTGTTCGCCAGTTTCAATCCGAACCATACGGCCGCGACCATCAAAAGGAAAACGACGGTCCTCAACATTATCGACAGCTTTCTCTTCTTGCGGCTCCCTGGCTCGTCGTCTTCCCAATCTTCATAGCCATCCTCCGGCTTATCGTTCGTTTCCGGTTCGGGGCAAGCGCTGACAGCGTGTTTTTTGAGGAACAGGACCGTTTCCTCGGCGGAAACAGCCGGTTCTTCGATCTTTTCGTCTTCGGACTCGCCTTTGATTACGCGGACATTCAATCCGCCTTCTTTTTTGTCTTCTTTTTTAGGCTTCCTTGGCATAGTGCTTATTATTATATTCCATTCTTGCCTTGTCGAAAAGAAATTGTGGATGAACCGCGTCCCAGATCATTTATTGTCGGGCTGCCGAGAATCGAACTCGGTCTTTACGCACCCGAAGCGCACGTACTACCGGTATACTACAGCCCGTCGACTATCCTATTTAATCGCAAAAAGCGCTTTTCGTCTACTTTTCGCCGGTAGTCCCGAATCCTCCCCTGGTTTTCTTCTCCATGCGATCGATTTCTTCCCATTCGGCTTTTTCGCGCTTCAAAACGACCGCCTGGCAAACACGGTCGCCTTTTTCGACCGCGATCGGTTTATCCGTGAAGTTGAAACAAACCGCCTTCAATTCGTCTTCGTCCCCGCAAAAATCCGAATCGATGACGCCCAATCCGTTCGCGAGCCACAATCCCTTTTTGTGGAGCGAGCTTCTCGCGACAAGAAGAGTGACGAACCCTTCGGGTGTTTCTATCGCGACGTTCAAAGGGACATAGCCGATCTCTCCGGGATCTATCTCCACGCGTTCGCGGCTCGTGAGGTCAAAAGCTCCGGCGCCGGCCGTTTTGTATTCCGGAAGCAACAGGCTTTTGTCGAATCTTTTGACGCGGATCTTCATTATTTGACGTAGTGTTTTTTCTTCATTTCCGTTTCGATTCCCTCTTCGAATTCCTGCTTGGTTTCTTTGGCTTTGTCGGCCATGGCCGCAAGCTCCTTGTCGGACAGATCGTTCAATTCTCGGGCGCGCTTTTCGAGTTTCGATTCGACGTTCAATTCCGGATCATCCAAAACTTCTTCCAAAAGCACATTCAAGATCCATCCGATCCGCGGCCCGGGTTCGATCTCAAGCAAGTCCATCAGATCGCTTCCGTTCAATTTGATCATCTTCGGAGAAATCGGATCCCGCTTCACCTTGTCGATCATGAAAAGCAGATGCCTCGTCTTGTAAGGCACCGCCTTGGGCACTCCCGAACCGATGCGGTCGGCTTCGCGGAGCTTTAAAAGATCGTCGATGTGCTCTTCGCCGACGCGGGCGATAAACCTCCTCACTCCGGCCGGAGTCACTTCGTCGACGTTATAATAAAAAAGATGGTGCCGCACCAGATGGACCACTTTGTCGCCGGTTTTTTTCGAGAATTTCAGCCGCTCCATGATCTTTTTGGCGATTTTCGCGCCGACCATTTCGTGATTGTAAAAAGTCGAATCCGGTCCGTCGCCTTTTTTGGTGTCCGGCTTGCCGATGTCGTGGAGCAAGGCCGCCAGCCGAACCTCCAAAGAATAATTTTTCTTGGCGGCGTAATCGAGCGCCTTTATTGAATGCTCCCAGATGGAATAGATGTGGTGCTTGTTTTGTCCGACGCCGATGCCCTCCCTCAGCTCCGGAAGAATATATTCGAGAAGGCCGGCCGCCTCTAGCAGCTCCACGCCATCGGCCGCTCGTTCGGACATGATGATTTTCTCGAATTCGTCGCGGATCCTCTCTTCCGAAACCGATTTCAACAGATCAGCATTCTTTTTAATGGCGGAGAAGGTCTTTTCTTCGATTTCGAAGCCGAGCTCAGCGGAAAACCTGACGGCCCGCATCAGACGCAATGCGTCTTCCTCGAAACGCTTGTCCGGATCGCCCACGGTCCGAATGATTTTCTTTTTCAGATCGGTTTGCCCCTCGAAAGGATCGATGATGTCGTCCGCCTTGCCTTTGACCGCGGACATGGCCATGGCATTAATGGTGAAATCGCGGCGCGAGAGATCTTCCTCGATGGTTTTGGCGAATCTGACTTTGTCCGGATGCCTTTTGTCCGAATATTTCCCCTCTATCCGGAAAGTGGTCGCTTCGACGACTTTCAAATCCGGATCTTCGGATCCGGTTTTGACGCCGACGGTGCCGAAAGCGTTTTCGTAAACGCTGTCCTTGAATATTTCCTGGGTCTCTTCGGGCGCGGCGTCAGTCGCCACGTCCCAGTCTTTCGGTTTTTTGCCGAGCAGAAAATCGCGGACCGAACCGCCGACGACATAAGCCTTGAATCCGGATTTTTCGAGCCTTTCGATGATGGCGCTGACTTCCACCGGTATATTCATATTATTAATAATACCCTATTCCCGACGAGGACGATAAAAAACGAGTTTCTTTAAGAGAGCGCTCCCACCGGGAATCGAACCCGGGTTTCCAGGATGAAAACCTGATGTCCTAGGCCACTAGACGATAGGAGCGTGATTTCATACTGCCAAAAAAAACGATGGTTGGCAATAAATCCGTCATTCCAAATGGATGTTTTCTTTGAATTTTTCCAAACGCTCTTTGAGCGCCGGGTAAGATCTCAAAGTCGGGTCTTTCACGATGATCTCTTCCGCCGATTGCCGGCCGAGCTTGATCATCGCGGGATTCCGCAGAGCCCTCATGGTCGTATCCGGAAGCCCGGTCTGCTCCGAGCCGAGCAAAGCGCCCGGGCCCCTGATCTCCAAGTCTTTTTCCGCCAATTCGAATCCGTTTTTGGCTTCAAGCAGGGCTTTCAGCCTTTGGCGGGTCGTTTCGTTAGAGGACTCCGTGAAAAGAACACAGAAAGACTGGTGTTCACCGCGGCCGACCCTTCCCCGGAATTGGTAGAGCTGGGCCAAGCCGAATCTTTCCGCGCCCTCGATCATCATGATCGTGGCGTTCGGGATGTCCACGCCGACCTCGATGACCGACGTGGAAACCAAAATGTCCGATTTCCTCGTTTTAAAATCTTCCATCGTTTTTTGTTTTTCTTCGGCTTTCATTTTCCCGTGGATCATGGCCACCTTGAGATCGGGGAAAACTTTCTTGGAAAGTCTTTCGTATTCTTTTTTGACGGTCTTCGTCTCAGACCATCCGGATTTCCGGGCGTCTGTTTTCCCGTCTTCGGAAAAATCGTATTCGTAATCGTCTTCGCGGGATTCTATCCGCGGGCAGACGACAAAAGCCTGGCGCCCTTTCCTGATCTCGCCCCGGATGAAAGCGTAGGCTTTGTCCCGGTTCAGGGGATCGACCACTTTGGTGATTATCGGTTTTCTGCCCTGGGGCAGTTCGTCGATCGTCGACAGATCCAAATCCCCGAAAATGGTGATCGCCAAAGTGCGAGGAATGGGCGTCGCCGACATGCTCAAAAAGTGCGGGGTGAGGCCGGGAGATTTCCGCGCCTGATTTTGGACAAGCTCGGCCCTCTGGCGGACGCCGAAACGGTGCTGCTCGTCGACGACGATCAGCCCCAAATTGTTGAATCTAGCTTTGTTTTCTCCGGAGGATTTGGCGATCAAGGCGTGAGTGCCGATCAATATTTTGATCCTTCCGTTTTCCACTTCCTGAAGCAAGTCTTTTTTCTTCATTTCCGATTCCAAGTTGTCGCCGTAAAAGGCCAGCTTCGATTTGGCGGTCATGAGCCCGATCGGGTGTCCGAAATCGGAGAAAAGCTTCTTGAAAGTCTGATAATGCTGACTGGCCAGGATCTCCGTCGGCGCCATGAAAACCGCCTGATACCCGCTCTCCGCCGTTTCCATGGCGGCGATCAAAGCGATGACCGTTTTCCCGGAACCGACGTCTCCCTGGAGCAAACGATTCATCGGCTGGTGGCGTTCGATATCCTTCAAAACTTCGTAAAGGCTCCTTTTTTGGGAAAAGGTCAGACCGTAAGGAAGCTCTCCCAACGCCCACTTCACGAAATCGAGATTGAATTCGATCGACGGCGCCTTGGTTCTCGCCAGCCTTTTTTTCTCGAGCAGGTGGCCAAGCTGGAGCAAAAACAGCTCCTCGAAAGCGAAACGTTCTTTGGCGGCGTTCGCCTCGGCCGAGCTTTTGGGAATATGGACGTCCCGCAAAGCTTGGTTTATTTCCGGAAAACCGTTTTTTTTCAGGATCTCTCCCGGAATGAAATCCGGAATTCTTTCGAGGTTCGGTAAGACTTTATTGATCACGAACCTGATGCCTTTGGAAGTAAGGCCTTTTGTTTCCGGATAAATGGCGAGAAGTTCACGCTTCGGAAAAAGCTCGTCGATATTTTCTTCGTCGGAAACGGTTTCGTAAGCGGGGTTGGAAAGGAAGATTCCCTTTTTTCCGGCGAGGACCTTTCCGGAGAAAAAAGCCTGCTTTCCTTCGCCAAGAACTTTTTTGATGAACGGCTGGCCGAACCAGATCGTCCGAACGCTTCCCGACTCGTCTTCGAGAACCGCCTCGACAATGGCGAGCTTTTGGATCCAGCTTTTGCGGAAGCCGATTTTTTTAACTTCGGCGCGGATGACCGCGTATTCGCCCGGACGCAGATCTTTGACGTCGGTGACATGGCTCCAGTCGTCGTACCGCACCGGAAAATGCCATAAAAGGTCTCCGGCGGTTTTGATATCGATTTTTTCGAGTTTATCGAGGAACTTCGGCCCGATGCCTTTGACGGCCGAAAGCGGAGTTTTGAGGGAAACCGAATTCATTTGCTTTAATGATAAGCCCCGCCGGGCAAAACATAAAACAAAGCCGCTCTTTCGAGCGGCTTGACGGGCGAGCCTGCGCTTCATAACTATTTTTTCTCGCGTTTCGGAGGGAATAAATCCCCGAAAGGGATATATTCCCCGCGAGCGGAAAGATCGGAACGCAGCCTCATGCCTTCACCGATCGCTTGCTCATAAAATGGCCGGCCGAACGGATCCATTAAAGCCATGGGCCCGATGACAAGCGGCGTTTCCGGCAAACGACCCCAAAGACCGATAGTTTTTACGATCTTCTTGATTCCGCGAAGGAGATTTTCAGACATTCGCCGTCCTCCTTTCTAGAATCTTGGTAAGGTCATATCACGGTCGGATTTTAATGTAAAGACGATTGAAAAAAACAAAAAAACGGATTATATTTTTCATATCCCCCCATAGCTCAGTTGGTAGAGCTGCTCCCTCTTAAGGAGAAGGTCCTAGGTTCGAGTCCTAGTGGGGGGACACTATTAAATCGGTAATCCTGTTGTTAGAATTGGATGACGCTCCTGTGGTGAAACGGATATCACGGCTGGCTTCGAACCAGCTGTTGGGGGTTCGATTCCTCCCGGGAGCACAAAGAAAATAAGGGCCTTAAAAAGGTCCTTATCTTGTATCGACGATCTTTCCGTTATCTAGCCGGCGCAATTCGAAGTCGATAAAAAACGAATCGCCGGTTCTTTTGGAAAACACCAGGGCTTTGTCTCCGCCTTCGAAATAGACGATCCCGGATCCGGGAACGGTGTCTTCGTCTATGAGGATCGTCCTCCGGGACAGGGCCGCCTTCCGCCACCAATCTATTTCTTCTGCCTGGTGATCGTTCTCCATAACGAAATACGCGATACACGCGAGAATGGTTGCCGCAGCAACGATCAGCACCCAAAGCTTGACTTCTATTCGTATCGTTTTTGCCGGCTGCATCGATCTCGCCTCCTTCAAATTTTCAAGGTTCTCGTATGATTCCAACCTAAAACAACGGTAAAGATTGTCAATTCACGTTGACGATATCGGAAAGCCCCTCTTTATAAGAGGGGCTCTGAATTCTTTATTGTTTAAATCCACGATCAATATCCTGAATTTAAAGATAAAGGCTAGATTTCAGGTTCTAGCCGGACCTTTTCCTCTAATGAGACGGAATCTCTATTGTGTTATTGGAAGTTTTCACAACAAGAGTCCCGCCGATTCCCTCGATAATTGTGATTCCTTCTTCCCCTAACAAAAGAGAGAGATCTTGGAACTGTCGCACTCTATGGACAAGCTCCTTCTGCAGAGCTTGACCCCAGATGTGAGTTTCCTCGGCCCGCGAGATAAGCTCATGGGATTCGTCAAGCTCCGTCTCAAGTGCGACGATCTTTGCTTGAGACTCATCTAGCTCTGTCCTTAGTCGCTTGATCTCATTCTTGTAAGGCAATATCGATACAAGAATGACGAGAATGAGCAGAATGGCGCTCAATACCGCTACTACTTTCCAACCGGTCGTCTTATCCACCTTTCTTCCTTCTTTCTCCGCGTTTCAAGGGTCGCGGACCCTATCGAAGAACTAATCTTATATTATAATTATAACATAATTATGTTGTCTTGTCAAGAGATGATTAAACAAATCCCCGCCTTACGACGGGGTCTTTAAAGCCATAGAAACGGCTGCTGCTCGATAAATCTCGGTTCTAGCTCCTTGATCTCCTCAACATACAAACGGCAGATCTCTTCCATCTTCGCTTTAGGCTGTCTTCGCGAGAAAACAACCATCGCTTTAAATTGCAGTTTGGGAAAGAGCTCCGCCTCTAACTCCATCCGGATTCCGGGCTCTTGAATCCAAATTCCGCTTTTCAATCCTCCGAACAGCTCATTCCAAGCGCTTTCTCTCATAGCGTTGGGCAGTCTGCCTATCATGACGATGTCGGGCTTCCGCCTAAATATTCCGGCGGACTTTTTGAATATCGCGGAAATCCTTCTCTTGCAAATCGCGAAAGCAATCCGCCAGGACATCGGAATCCCTCCTCTTAAAGATCTTCTTCCCCTACTTATAACTTAACGGCCGCGGTTTAAGCAACCGCAGTCGTTATTCTCCGCATGACGCCTAATTGTCCAAATATCTGAACCTCGGTTTTGTTTCTCCGTTCCGTTCCACGATATCCGTGAACATCGCTTTCGGCCTGATCCAGAGATCGCCGCAAAGATGATCGCGATAAATCACGAATTCCTCCAGAGTTTCGGTGTGCTTGCCACAACCGATGACCTCGACGTCGAATCCTTTGAAATGTTTGTATTTCCCCGGCTTTACGTCCATGTCCATATTGGATATTTTAGCACGCTCCGGCCGGCGCGCCTACGAGATTACGAGGCGACGAAGTTATTCCCGATTTTCTTTCCGGAACTCGAGATAAGAATAAGCGAAAAGATATAGGGCCGCGGCCAATGATCCAATGATAACCACCGCGAAAACGGTTTCCGGCCGGAAAAACAAACTAACGAGAGCCAGGGCTCCGAGCCAAGTGAAAATTTTCGAGGCGGCATCGTGGGTCTTTTTCCACACCCGGTCGCTCGAGAGAGTCCAGGGCGTCCTTATCCCCATTACCCAATTCCTTTTCGTTTTTCTCAAGGCTTGGCCGAGTATGAAGAAAAGGATCGCGAAAGCCGGAACTAGAAATTTCGGCAGGCTGAAGGAATAGCCGAGATTCCAGGCTATGGTCAAGATGTAGACGTAGAAAAGAAAAGCGAAAATCGCGACGACGGTTCTTTTGTAAACGTCTCCGAACTTGGCGATGTTCTCTTTGAAAGGATCGAGTCGCGGCAAAAGCCAGAACAATCCAGTAAGAACGAGGCCGATAACCGGCATCGTAAGCAAAGCCAAAGGCCTCGGCGCGAATCCGTCGACTTCGCCCGCGATATTCCAATGGCTTGCCATCATCGGAGGCATTATTCCCCAGACGATCCCCGCGAGGATGAAAGAATACAGCACCACCACCGCTACGATTATTGCTTCTTTGTTCATGACTATATTATATATTGAAAGGCATGAGATTATTAGCCATCGAAACAAGCTGCGACGAAACAGCCCTGGCGCTCGTAGAATGCTCGGGAGATTTGGAAAATCCGCGCTTCAAAGTTCTGGAAAGCGTCGTCGCTTCGCAGATACCGCTCCATCGGCGATTCGGAGGCGTGGTGCCGAACCTGGCCAAGCGGGAACATTTAAAGAACCTGCCGTTGATTTTCGAGAAGATCGGAGGCGAATCCCTCAAAGACATAACCGACGCCGTGGTCGTCACCGTCGGCCCGGGACTCGAGCCGGCCTTATGGACCGGCATCGAATTCGCCAAGGGTTTGGCCAAGCGCTGGAAAAAGCCTTTGATCGGAGCGAGTCACCTGCAAGGCCATCTTTACAGCTTTCTTCTCGAAAGAAAAGAAAGTCTCGAAGATGTTTTTCCGTCCGCGTCTTTGGTTGTGAGCGGCGGCCACACCATCCTCCTTATCCTCCAGAGCCTAGTTAAATACAAGAAGCTCGGAGAAACCAGGGACGACGCCGCGGGCGAAGCCTTTGACAAAGCCGCAAGGCTGCTCCGGCTTCCCTATCCCGGCGGACCGGAAATAGAAAAAGCCGCCAAAAAAGGAAATTCCGAAGCCGTTGCTTTTCCGCGGCCGATGATTTACGAAAAAAATTACGATTTCAGTTTCTCGGGACTGAAAACCAGCCTGCTCTACCATATCAAACAAAGCTTTAAGGCAGATTGGAAAGAATTCAACAAGAACTATAGCCAAAACGGAATAAAGCTGGAAAACACAGACGATGTGGCCGCGAGCTTCCAACAAGCCCTAGTCGATTCCCTGGTTTACAAAACCACTAGGGCGGCCAGAGAATTCCAAACAAAATCCATCGGCGTTTCCGGAGGCGTGGCCGCCAACAGCCTTTTGAGGAATTCGTTGAAAAAAGAAGCCAAGAAACTCGGCATCGCTTTTCTTTCGGCAGGCAAGAAATGGAACACGGACAACGCCGCCATGATTGCCGTCGCCGGCTATGTCAATTTTTTAAACAAAAAACGACTCAAAATTGAAGCCCAACCCAATCTCGGATTATAATTGAACGTATATGATCGAGCTCAAACCCCTGAAAGAGGACGAAATCTACGAACTTTGGGAAAGATCCGGGTATTTCAACCCGGATAACCTTCCCCGGAAAAACCGCAAGCCTTACACGATTATCATGCCGCCGCCGAACGCGAACGGCGCCCTGCACCTCGGTCACGCCCTGGGCATCGCCATCGAAGACGCTTTTATCCGTTTTTACCGCCTGATGGGCCGTAAAGCCCTCTGGGTTCCGGGCGCGGACCACGCCGGATTCGAAACCCAGGTGGTTTTCGAGAAAAAACTGGAGAAAGAAGGAAGGAACCGCTTCGAGATTCCCCGCGAAGAGCTTTGGCGGGAAATGTACGCCTTCACCCAAGAAAACAGGAAAACCATGGAAAACCAGCTTCGCAAGCTCGGCGCTTCTTGCGACTGGTCCCGTAAAAAATTCACCCTCGACGAGGACATCATCCGGGAAACGCAAAAGTCTTTCGTCGAACTCCACAAACAAGGATTGATCTACCGCGGCAGCCGGCTGGTAAACTGGTGCCCTAAGCACCAGACCGCTTTTTCGGAACTGGAAGTGAAATACGTCGAGCGCGCCGATCCGCTCTATTACATAAAATACGGCCCGCTTAGCGTCGCCACGGCGCGGCCGGAGACGATTTTCGGAGACACAGGGCTGGCAGTCAATCCCAAAGACGATCGCTATAAGAGTTACATCGGCCAGGATATCGAATTCGACGGCCTGCTCGGCAAAATCAAACTGCCGGTCGTGGCCGACGAATCGGTCGATCCGGATTTCGGGACCGGCGTCGTCAAAGTGACGCCGGCGCACGACATGACCGATTTCGAAACCGGGCTGAAGCACGATCTTCCCGTGAAATCCGTCATCGATCGCTACGGAAAAATGAACGAATTCGCCGGACCCTACAAAGGAATGAAAGCCGCCGAAGCGAGAGCGGCCGTGGCCGTTGACCTCGAAAAAGCCGGCCGTCTCGAAAAGATCGAAGAGGATTACCGCCACAGCGTCGCCACCTGCTACAAATGCGGCAGTTTGATCGAACCCATGATCATGCCCCAGTGGTATGTCAAAATGAAGCCTCTTGCCGAAAAAGGATTGGAGGCGGTGAGATCGGGGAAAATAAAATTCGTCACCGAACATTTCGAAAAGATCTACATCCACTGGCTCGAGAATATCCACGACTGGAACATTTCGAGGCAGATCGTCTGGGGCATCAGAATCCCCGCCTGGTTCTGCGCCAAATGTGGAGAAGCCGTCGTCTCTGAAAAAACCCCGGATCGCTGTTCAAAATGCGACGGCTCGATCCTCGAACAAGATCCCGACGTTCTGGATACCTGGTTTTCTTCCGGGCAATGGCCTTTCCTTGCCTTGGGATTCCCCAAGTCCCGCGACTTCAAAACCTATTACCCGACCGACCTCATGGAAACCGGATACGACCTCGTTTTCTTCTGGGTGAGCCGCATGATCATGCTGGGGCTCTGGCGGACCAAGAAAGCTCCGTTCCGGAACGTTTATTTCCACGGAATGGTCCGCGACAAAGACCGCCAGAAAATGTCGAAGTCCAAAGGCAACGTCATCGATCCTTTGGGCGTGGCCGAAATCTACGGAGCCGACGCCGTGAGAATGGCTCTTATCGTCGGCAACACCCCGGGGCTCGATCCGGTCGTTTCCGAAGACAAAATTCGGGCCTACCGCAACTTCGCGACCAAGATCAGGAACGCGGCCAAATTCGTCCTCGCCTACGCCGGATCCGACTCTAAAATCAAACCCCGGTTTTCCAGGAAAGATCTGGACAACTTGAGGGAATTGAAGATCTTTAAAAAAGAGATTGAGCGCGACATCGAGAATTTCCGGCTCCACGAAGCGTCGAACAAGCTCTACCACTATTTCTGGCACGTTTTCGCCGACAAAATAATCGAAGAATCCAAACCGAGGCTGAAGGACAACGAAGACGCGGCGGACAAGGCCGCGGCCGGAGAAACCCTTCTCCGCCTTCTCCGGGAACTCGTCAAAATGCTCCATCCGTTCATGCCTTTCACGACCGAAGAAATCTATCAATCCCTTCCGGGCAAAAAACAAACCTGCTTGATGGCGGAATCATGGAACTGACTTTTCTCAAACTTTTGATTTCCGGAGGCATCGGCCTTATTCTCGGAATCGTTTGGCTTTCCTTCTTTCTTTTGGAAGACGACGAACACCCGGAACCGAAAAGCCTGCTTTTCGCCACCTTTGTTCTCGGCCTCGCTTCGGCCTGGGTGGCCATAGCCTGCGAACAGATCTTCGCCATGAACTCGCCGGCCTGGGGAATCGCGGATTACTCGCGGATTTCGCTCGTCGTCAATAGCCTGATCGAGGAATCGATCAAGTTTGGCGTGATCTGGATATTCATCCGCAAATCGCGGTTTTTCGACGAACTCATCGACCGCATGATCTACATGATCACCGCTAGCCTCGGATTCGCCACCATGGAAAACTTGCTCTTTTTCCTTTCGGCCGCGATGAACATGAACGAACTCGTCAATCTGGCCCTGCTCCGGTTCATCGGAGCCACCCTGATGCACGCCATCGCTTCGGGATTCCTGGGGTATTTCTGGTCGCGCAAAAAAATCGTCTGGGGCGTCGCCGGAGCCATTCTGATACACGCCGGATTCAACGAAATGATACTCAAATCCGGGCCGGCGCTTATGCCGACGATCTTTCTGGTCGTCCTGGCCTTTTTATTGTTCGGCTATTTTGATAAGCTTAGAGAAACCACATGAACGAAGAAAATAATTTCGATTTAGCGAAGATCGCCGAAGAAAGCGAAGGGCAGCTCACCATCGACGTTTATCAGACGCCCGATGATATTTTCGTCGAATCGACCATCGCCGGCGTCGAACCCGAAGATCTCGACATCGACATCACGAACGAATCCGTCACCATCAAAGGCGAACGCCGGAAAGAAGAAGTGATCGCCGACGAAGACTATCTCCATCAGGAATGCTATTGGGGAAGGTTTTCGAGATCGGTCATCCTTCCCCAGGAAATCGATCCGGACAAAGCCCGGGCGGATTTCAAAAACGGCATCCTGAAAATCAGACTGCCGAAGCTCAACCGCGGCCGGGTCAAAAAACTGAAAATAAAACCCGAGGAATAATATTTGTATATAAACTCTGGAGATAACAAGGCTCTTCCCGCCATTGGCGAAAAGAGCCTTTTAAGAATTTTGTTGCGGATGTGGTTCTTCCATGACTACCCTCCTCTGGATCTAGGGACTCCTCGGGGCGACCGAAGGTGACTCTTGGAGGAACTAGGAGAAGCAGTGGCCAAAGTGATCTCCCTATTCAGATTCTTGAGAAGATCCTCTCTGAAGCCGCGCTCCATCATTTCTTCCATTCTCTTAGCGATCTCCTTACTCGAGACTATGCCGCGACGAAAATTCATAACGCCGATGGCATATTCGATGAGAGGAGGTCCGTGACTGTTGATAGCCACCAGGAATTTCAAGCGACCGCCGACGTCGCTTTTTTCTAATCGCTCAACGACGTTTCTGACAACAATCGCATCGACTCCCTCCTTCAGGGCTCTTGAACGCAGATCTTCGAGAAAATCCATTTTCGACCCTCCTTTCATTAAGTTTTCAAAGTCCGCCGGCTGCCGACCGCTTGGGTCACTTTCTCTATAACATAAACCCGCCCCTAGTCAATCAGCGGGTTGGTGGACAGAATTTATGTAAGATAAATATAATAAAATCAATCATTTTTCTTATAAAAAAGGCGGCAAAACCGCCAACTGATTTTTTCGCCCAAGGTTCCCTATAATTTAGTCGCCGAGCGAGGCGACGCCAAAATACTTGCAAATTCTTACTGGTGCCCAGGGTGGGACTCGAACCCACAAGTCCTTGCGAACAAAGGATTTTAAGTCCTTCGCGTATACCATTCCGCCACCTGGGCCTGGAGGCGTCGGCGGGAATCGAACCCACGTATAGAGGTTTTGCAGACCTCTGCCTTACCACTTGGCTACGACGCCGAAACTGATTTTATTCTATTGTTTTAAAGAGATTTCCTCAACCCTGGCGGCGTTTTCCGAGCCGGGGTCGTAAACAAACTTTATTTTCGGAACGCTGTAAATCTTGAGTTTCTTGAAAACAAAGCTGTAAAAATGGCTGGCTTGTCCGTTCAATATCTTCAGAACTTCGACTGATCTGTTCGAAGGGAGAACGGCCACGCCGACTTTGGCTTCGCTAAAGTCGGGCGCGGTGTCGACTTCGGTGATCGTCGCCAAAACCCCGGCTGGAAATTCGATTTCTTTCTGGATTGTTTTCGAGAGTTCGTCCCGAAGGACGCTATTTAACCGCTCTTTGCGAAATTTCATCTCCGGGTTTGATGATGATCGACGACTCGACGAGAAGCCCGCCTTGACTGCCGGCTTTCACTTCCTGGACATCGACTTTGTTTTCCTGAAGATTGATGATCCGGCCTTCGCCCAATTCGATATTGTTCCTGTAAATAGTGATGCGACGGTTGTTCTGGATCGCGCCTTCGACGACTTCTCCGCCGACAGTTTGTTCGCTGCCGCTTTTGCCGAAGATTTTCAGGACTTTCAGCTTGCCGCTCGCCTCCTCTTCTTTGAAAGTGTTCAGATAATCGTCGACCTGCTCGATCAGATCGTAAATGATTTCCGAGCTAAGAATCCTCACCTGCTGATTCTTGGCGTATCCTTCGGCCAAACGGTTCATTTTCGTCCTGAAGGCGATGATGAAAGCCTTCCCGGAAATGGCGGTTTTGATATCGCCGTCGGTGATTTCCCCGGCCGAAGCCTCAAGAATATTCACCTTATCGCTGAAAATATCTTTCAAGACCTCGAGCGATCCGGCCACGTCGGCCTTGAGCACCGCCGGCCTCAATTCCTGTTTTTCTTTTTCCGCCGCTTTGATTCCTTCAACGATCGGAGCTGTCAGCTTTCCGTCCCCGACAATAAACTCTTCGCCGATCTGCGGAAGGTTGTTGAAACCAATCACCAAAGCCGGACTCGAAGGCCTGAGGCTTTCCGCCGGCCGGCCGGCATAATCTTGCAGTATTTTTATTTTTCCGTCGGCTGTCAGGGTTTTGATGGCGATTCCCGGTTCCAAAAGGCCGTCTTTGACGATGAGCGTTGCGATATTTCCCTGCCTCGGATCTTTGCGGCACTCGATAACAAACCCTCGGGTTTCGATCCCGGGATCGAAAGTCAAATCCAAAAACTCGGCCAGGAGTAATACCAAGTCCAAAAGTTCATTCACGCCTTCGCCGGTCTTGCCGGAAACCGCCTGCCAACTCACGTCTCCACCCCGGCCCTCGAGCAAAACCTCTTTGGCCGCCAGATCATTTTGTATCTTTTCGATATTGGCGGTCGGAAGGTCGGTTTTGGTGAAAGCGATGACGTAAGGCGTTTCCGTTTCTTTCAAAATCCTGATCGATTCCTCGGTCTGGGGCTTCAGCCCTTCGTCGGCAGCCACGACCAAAATAGCCATATCGGCCACGGTCGCGCCCCGAAGCCGCATCGCCTTGAAAGCTTCATGTCCCGGGGTGTCCAAAAAAGTGATTCTTTCGCCGTTATGGATGATTTCATAGGCGCCGATCGATTGGGTAATGCCGCCGGCTTCTTTTTCGGCGGTCTTGGTTTTGCGGATCCAGTCCAGAAGCGTGGTTTTGCCGTGGTCGACGTGTCCCAAGACCACGACTACGGGAGAACGCTTTTCCAAATTTTCTTTATTTTCCGGCATCGCTTTGTAAAATTAGCAGAAAAATGGTATAAAAACAAGCGAAAATAAAGCAAAATCGCGTTTTGCTTTTGCGTTCAAGGAGAGGTGCCAGAGCGGTCTAATGGGACACGGTGCTAACGTGTTAAGCTCGCAAGGGCTTCCAGGGTTCGAATCCCTGCCTCTCCGCCAAGTTTCGCGCCCAAAACCGGTGACTCGCGCGACTTATCGGATCTTCATTCAAGAAGATTTAGCGATGGCGACGAATTCTTTTATTTTTCCTATGTCTTTTTCGTCGCTGCCGGCTTTGTCCGTCTTTGTTTTCGAGTCCACTCCCGCCGGATTAACCTTCTGAATGGCTTCGGCGACATTATCAGGGCCCAACCCTCCGGCCAAAATAACGGGTATTTTCACGGCCTCGACGATATCCTTGCTTATGTTCCAGTCGTGAACTTGGCCGGTCGCTCCCAATTGGGATTTATAAGTGTCTAGAAGCAGATAATCCGCGATTTTCTCGTAACTCTTAGCGATAGCGATGCTTTCTTTTCCGCTGACTGCGACGGCTCTCATTATTTTAAGCGCCGGATACCCCTCGCGAATTAGCCCCACCTTACTTAACGGCAGCGCCTCCTCGTCTGCGCCCACGTGCAAAATGTCAGGGTTTAATTCGTCGACGATTTTAAATATCTCCTCGAGGTTGTCGGATAGGGTCAAGGCGACTCCCCTCGAGTTGCCGGAAACCGCGGAAAAGATTTCTTTCGCCTCTTCGATCGGTATTTCTCTCGGATATTTTCCGCTCCCGACCAATACGCCGATGTGATCCACCCCTATTTCCGAAACTTCTTTAGCCAATTCGGGGCTGTTTATTTCGTAGATCTGAACAATCATATTCTTTGTTTTAATAATTCACGGTCGGAATCCCGATGGCTTCGAAGGATAAATACGGATTTCTCACTGAAGGGTCATCAAAATCGCGCCGAAAACCATGAGAATCGCTCCGATGCCCGCTTTCCAAGTGAGCTTTTGGCCCAAAAACAATAATGAAAAAATCAACACAAAGACGATGCTCAATCGATCTAAAGCAGCCACGCCGGTGGCTGTTCCTTGTTTGAGGGCCAGAAAATAAAATAGCCAGGATACGGCGCCGGCGATGCCCGACAGCACAATAAACAATAAGGGGCCGCTTTGAATGGTGCCCAATAACGGCAATTTTCCCGAAAACCAGACAGTCAAAAACAAAAATCCGGCCATAATAAAGGCGCGGACCGTTGTGGCCAAGGTGCTGTCGATATTTTGGACTCCGATCTTTCCCAAAATCGCAACCAAAGCCGCGAAAATCGCCGACAGCAAAGAATAAATAATCCA
Source organism: bacterium (assembly GCA_029548485.1). Classification (GTDB taxonomy): domain Bacteria; phylum Patescibacteriota; class Minisyncoccia; order UBA6257; family Colwellbacteraceae; genus JAMCQZ01. Next base: position 28,561 of record JAKPNH010000006.1, on the reverse strand, counting down.
GGGTTGCATGAAATGATTCTTACCTTATTTGTTCTTCAACAATTATTGTAATCATACCATGAAACCGAGATTCGGACTCATTGCCGCGTCACCCGATTTACCCTACAATAAAATCCGTATTATCCACGCCGAGTCAGGTGTCTCCGTCGAAATCAAAGGAGACTAAAACGTCGAGGGATGGATCGACGAATACGAACGGCTTATCGCCTCCGGAGACTATATCCCGGAAGGCTGGACAGAACTTTTGTTTGATAGAAAGGCTGGCGGCCGAAATCTTGGCCCGATAAAGCGGGCTGCGGCCATACGATGATGATATCGTATGGGCTTTTTTGTTGTCGAAAAAGGCTTTCTCGTGTAATTTATCTATGTAGATTATGTCTTACTTAATGGATATCGTTGGAAAAGCAGGGATTTTGTCGAAGAAAAATACCGCAAGCCACAAAACGAATGTGGCAGCGACACGATAAACCTATGAACTACCGGGACATTATCGCCTCCTATTTCGGCGCCGAATATACTTCTGATATTTACATCTCCGAACTGATAAGTTTCATCATCGGTATAAAACCGGTAATTTACGCGGCTTACAAGGAAGCCGAAATCGAGAATTTTCGTTCCGTTTTTCCGGAAGCGCATATCGTCAAAACAAATAAAAATATTTTAGGAGAACGAAAAGAAATCGCCTTGATTTCTCGAGATCGACGTCTGGCGGAGCAGGCAGCCGAGAACGTCTCGAATAACTACGAACTCGGAAAGTTTCTCGGGTATCCCGAATGCTGCGTCAAAAGACATGTTAAAAGAGTGACCCAAGCCCCTTATATCCGCGGACGCCAACTGATATTCGATATTTTTCCTCCGAATCAATCTGCTCCGTTTGTCATCAATAACCTTCTGAATTTCCCGACCAGGCTCGACACTCCCGAAGATTTTAAAAACGCTGATGAGTATTGGAGAAAAAACAGCGAAAGCAATCATCTAAAATTCCTTATGGCCGCAGGCAATGAAGAAAAAGAAATAAATTTGTTGAATGTCTCTTTCATCACCCATCTTCCTTGCCGCTATGATTGCGAAAAAAGCGTCGAAATCGGACGCCTGGTAGCCAAATGGATGAAGGAGAATATTCCCGAGTTGTTCGATTTCTTTAAGAATGCCTTACAAAGGCCTTTCTTGATTTTTAATACTTTCGACTGGATCGCCTTCGACGGAAAAGTGGAAAATGGAATCTTGAAATATACTGGAACTGTGCCGCCGTTTACCTTTGTAGAAAACCGGGTAAAACAAAATCTGTCTCTCGGAGACAGTCTTGTGGCGGAAAAAGACAGAATCGTTATTTTCAAAGACAGCCGGCCGGTTTTCGAGTACAAGAAAAAAGACGAAGTAGACGGCTATCTGGTCGATTTCGTGGATTTGGAGATCCGACCTTTCGGAGATAAAATTGGCATATGAAAAACAAAAATGTCCTTTTGATCCTCATTTTGATCGCCGCGATCGGCCTCGCGAGCTATTACGTTTTAAAAAACAAAGTCGATCAGCCGACGACTTCTCTTGAATATCAAAACAGCCAACATGGATTCTCTTTTGACCTACCGTTAAGCTGGCAAGGATACACGATCGTCGAATCCGTTTGGCAAGGGCATATCCCCGGAGAAACGGGAGATATCTTTTCCGAAGAGGGTCCGCTTATTTTCATCAGGCATCCGCATTGGACCGAAGAAAAACCGAGACAAGATATTCCGATCATGGTTTTCACCATCGATCAATGGACCAAGGTGATGGCGGACGATCTTTTTGTTTCCGCGGCGCCGATCCCTCCGATGGAGCTCGGCCGGAACCAAAATTACGTTTTTGCTTTGCCGGCGAGATATAACTTCGCTTTTCCCGAAGGATTCGAAGAAGTGGAAGATATCTTGCGGAACAATCCGCTTAGGCCCCTCTAAAGATTCGGCTTCCCTGCTTCGTAGAGGCTCACGGCCACGGCCGCCGAAAGATTCAAAGAATCCACTTTGCCGCTTTGCGGGATTTTTATGCTGTCGCCTATTTTTTTGAACTTTGGATCGAGTCCTCCTCCCTCGTTTCCGAACACGAAAACATAGGGTTTTTTGAAAGAGAACCTGCCCAAAGTTTCTTTAGCGTCGGTCATGAAAACATATACGTTCTGCTTGAAGTTCTTTTGATACTCCTCGAATGAAGAAAAATATCGGAAATTCAGCTGGAAGATCGCGCCCATGGACGCCCGGATCGTTTTCGGATCGAAAATATCGGCTCCGGGCTTGATGATCCCGAGATCGGAGAAGCCGAATCCGATCATGGTCCGGCAGATCGTTCCCAGGTTTCCCGGATCGCTCGGATTCACCAGGATCACATGGTTCACGTCCGGATTTAATCGGCTCTCGTATTTATTGAAAACAGCGGCCGCGTAAACATTCTCGCTTGAAGAGACTTTTTCGATAAAGCGGCCGTTTTTCTCGATCGGAATGTCCGCTTTTCCGCAAATGTCCACTATTTCTTTTATGCCGGTGTTCCTCTCGCCTTTCGGATGGATATAGACCTTAGTGGCTTTATCAGGCTTATTTCTTAAAAGCTCGATTACCGGAAAAACGCCGACGGCGTATGAATAGGAAAAATCCTTTTTGTAGTTCTTGGCCATGATATATAAACAAGAATATCGGAATTCGGAAAATGCCGCAACGCGAGGATAGAACTCGTTGATTTTTGGCTTTAAAACGCCTAATCTTTAAACATTGCCCTTGTCGTTCAACGGATAGGACGCGAGATTGCGGATCTCGTAATGGGGGTTCGATTCCTCCCGGGGGCACTAGATAATCCCGTTTTAACGGGATTTTTGATCTTTTCTGAAGAAAACAAGGAATAAGATAAAAGAAAATTGTATAATGATCTTATGAACCAAAGAACCATTAATATATTGCTTTTAATTCTATTGGTCGTTGTGGTCGTTGTTTTCATGATAATGGTCGTAAGGAGGTCGCTGGATCCCACGGCTGGCTGGTCCAGATACGAAAATGTTTCTCAAGGGTATTCCATTAAATACCCTTCTTCCTGGGGGCCTGTGGATCCGATCGACGAGTCCGATCTCCTTCTTTCCAATTATCCCGAAGGAGATCAGATGGAAGCCGATCGGGTAGTTATCGAAATCTCCGGGCTCAACGCCAAGCCAGCAGACAACAACCTCATATCTTTCATTAGGGATAGCCTCGCCGAAGACGGAGACATGCGTCCGAGCGGCAATCTTGTCGCGACCGAAATCAACGGACTCCAGGTATTGAAAATCGACCATTCCGGAGGCGACGGCCCGGACGGACCGGGATACTATATAGAAAAAAGTCCGACCGAATATCTGTTCATCGCCGTCTATGGCACAGATTACGCGGAGACGGCGGAGAATATCGTTTCGTCCTTCAGGTTCTTAAAGTAAACGAGATTAAAAAACAGCCCCGCGAATCGAGGCTGTTTTTAAAGAATATCATTCTTTTTTCTTGTCAAGCTTGTTTATGCCGATCATATTCACCCCGAAATAGACAACCGCGGCGACCACCGTGAAGTCGATAAGGGCACTCAAGAAATTGCCGTAGAGTATTCGAACCGGGCCGATCTGCAAGATCGCATTTTTTAGATCGTCCGCCGCTCCCAAAATCACGGATAAAATAGGATTGATAATATCCGATACCAACGAGGAAACGACCTTTGAAACGGCGCCGCCGAGGATAAACCCGACCGCGAGCCCCACTACCTTCTGCTCCCTGATAAAATTAATGAAACCTTTCATATAAACATTATAGCAAGGCTTCTTGAAGCCTGGGAGAACGCGACTTGCAAAACAACGCATATTGGATATTATGCGTTCAAGGAGAAAGGAGGGAAAAGCCTTGATAAACGTTAAAGAGGAAACCCTGCTGAAAAAGCTAAAGGATATTGGCGTCAGATATCCCCATCTCTCCCGCAGCCGGCAGTTCCAATTGGCGCTTAATGCCTTGCAAAGGGCGGTTAGCGTTAAGGAGGTCTGCCAGATGGACGAAGAGGCAATCGTCGAAGCACTGAAAAGGGCCAGTCGCGACTGCCCTAAGGCGGCCAATGAAATCCGCCTGGCTACGGATAATTATCGCCACGGCGTCCACGCTCTTTCTCTTTAGCCTAGGTCTTCGGGACGAGCAGCCTAACGGCAACCTCGTCCTATTTTTTATCCAAGAATGTATAATAAAAGCATATGAAAATATCCTCGAAGCTTCCCCAATTCAACAAAGAAAACGCTTTGATCATCGTCGCCGGTGTTTTCGAAGCCGATTTCTACCTGGCTTCGGCCGGAGAAATAAACAAAGCGGCCGGATTCGAATTCGACAAAGTGAAATACGAAAACGAAAAGAATATCTATCTGAAGGCCGTTCCGGGAACCGGCGTCAGAGGAGGATTGTCATACGACAACGATTACCAAAAAATCGCCGCCAAAGAGTTCGCCAAAAACTTCGGCGAAGTTTTTGATAAAAATTTGAAAGCCTCCAACATCGATGGTGTTTATATTCTCGCTCCGGACAAGGTAATCAACCAAATTCCGGAAATGCTTCCGGTTCCGTTAAAAGAGAAAATCAAATTCAGCAAAGAAGGTCATTACTTGAAGGCCCATCCGTTTGAGATTATCGAGATCGTCAAGGAGGTTTGATTTGACAATCTCTCTAAATTGTTATATTAAATATAACTAATAAGGTCTTTGAGGGGTGAGGAAGGTGGATTCTAGAGATTACTGGAGCAAGGACTTTTTGTCTGTCGTCCAACGCGAAATGCGTCCGGACGAAAAGGACAAAGAGCGAATCGAAAGGGCCGTCGGCTTCTTCAACTCGGCTTCTAACCTGATATGGTCAGGAGCTGTGCTTTTCATTGCCGGCGGAATCACGCTTTTCCACATCGGGTCAGGAGGGATCGTAGCCTTCTTCCGTGATTCGGTCGGAGCGATCGAACGGCTCGTCGGATATTCGCCCTTTCTTCATAGCACTTCCAACGCGCTAATCATCGGCTTAGGAATTGCCGCCTTTCCGGCATTCATTGGCGGAGGAATGTTGCTCTCGAGAGGAATCATGCTTGAACAAAAGAACATCGCTCATTTCATTGAACGCCTAACCCAATAACGCAAACGATTCTAGCCCACTTATGTGGGCTAGTTCTTTAACTGACGCATATTTCTAAAAAACATCCGTTGTTTTAAAATAGATATATGAATTCCAAAAAAGCTTCAGTCATTCTGCTTATCGCGGCCGTTGCGATCTTGGTTTTTACCGCTTATTATAAATGGCGGATGGCCGAGTCCGAACTTCCGGAAACCCCGACGCCGCAGCAGACGTTCGGTCCGAACGGCCAGCCGACGGTCAAAGGCCCGACCGCGCCTCCCTATTGAGCCGAAGGCGAGAATAGCACAGTGGCTAGTGCGCCTGCCTTCCAAGCAGGATACGCGGGTTCGATTCCCGTTTCTCGCTCATCAATAATCCCGCCTCTTCGGCGGGATTATTAAAAGGAAAATCAGCTGTTTAAAACGTCGATGTCGTCTTGGAATTCGGCCGCTTTTTTCAGGACTGCGGCGGCGTAAACATTAGTGCAGACGTATCTCGACCAGTTGGAACCGCAATAGTATTTGGCCGCCGCCATTTTTTCGTTGGAGGCCGCTCCGGCGTCTTTCAGATAAAGCGCCGTGGCGAAGAAAGCGTGGCTGTTGTTCCAAGGGTTGGGAACGGCCACGCCGACGAGGGCCGCGAGCCGCGTTTTATAGAGCATCCAGGTCGACGGCAAAAACTGTGCCGGACCGATGGCACCGCCGTAAGCGCCGTCGGCGACAATCGGACAAGAAACCAGGGTGCTGTTCGGGTCAAGATTCAATTCGCTCGTGATCTTGAGAAATGCCGGAATGTCCCGGGTCGGATGCATGGCGGTTTTGTAATTGCATCGGCCCGTATTACGACCGAGAGCCGATTCCCGGTCGAGAACCGCCAAAATCAGGGCCGCCCTGACTCCGGTGGCTTTTTCCGCGGCCGAAGCCAACTCGTAAGCTTTCTCAAAAGTCAATTCGCCTCCGCCCAAAAGCTCGAATATCCGGCTTCTGATCTGGGCCGCGGTCTTTTTCTTTTCCGTGAGTATTTGTTGATAAACGCTTTCCTTTCCCTTGGTTTCTTCGAGAAGGCTGTCTTTTTCCGTCTTCAAGGATTCCAAGGAGCTTCTTTGGGATTCCTGATATTGTTTCAGTTCGGCGGCGTCGCTTTTCGCGATTTTAAGCTGTTCGTTCTGGTCGACGTAATCCTGTTTCAAGGCGTTCAGTTGCCTCACCGCCAAACGCAGGCTGTCTTCCATATCCATCAGGTTGTTGATGTTCGTGAAAAAATCGGAAAGCTGGGGATTCTGGAGTAGGATTTCGAGAACGCTATGGTCCTCGCTCATGGCGATTTTCTGAAGAGCGACGGCGATCACCTGCTGACTACTCTTGATCTCTTCCGACGTCTCGGCGATCCTATTGGTGGTAACGACGATGTCGTCGTCCAATTTCTTGATTTGGAGATTGACCGACTTGATCTGCAAATTCAGCTGGTTGACCTTGGCGACAAGCTTGTTGATCTCGCTCGTCAAAGTCTTACCTTGGGCCTGATAAGCGGAAATGGTTTTCTCGTATTCGGTGATCTGACTTTCAAGGGCGTCGAGTTCGGCCTGCAAAGCCGCCCGCTCCTCGACCGAGCTCACGGCGGCGGCCGTGAATTCGGCGGTCGGAGCCGACGCCAGGTTAAACATCAAAACTCCGAGAAGAACGCCGAAAATGGCGGTTTTTTTCAAAATGTCGGGAACGCTCCTCAAAACCGGCCTAAAAGACAAATTAAGAATCGGCTTTAAACCGGAAAAAGCGTTTATTTTGCACTTAACGTCAACCAAGACTTTCGGTTTAAGTCTCATGAGATAATTTTAGCAGATTTCGGATTATTCCTCAGCCTCGGCCGCTTGTTCGGATTCCCGCGCGGCTTTCTTTTCTTCGGTTTCGACAACCACGGACTCGACAGTCGCCGGAGCGACTTCGACTTCTTCTTTCGGTTCGGAAATCGTGGCGATCACGGTCTCCGGGTCAACGACGATCTTAAAGTCTCCCTTCGCGGGAATATCTTTCACGAACAGGCTCTGACCGAGCTCGACAAGCCCCGAGACGTCGATTTCGAGGGCTTTGGGCAGATTGGCGGGCAAAGCTTCGACTTCCACCTCGTCCATCGCTTTCACCAAAATGCCGCCCAGGTCTTTCACCGCCGGAGCGACACCCACGAATTCCAAAGGCACGGAAGAAACGATCTCTTCGTCCATTCTTACCTTATAGAAATCCACGCTCTTAAATTCGTCGCTAATCGGATCGACGGAGGTGTCGTGGATCAAAACCGGATGTTTCGCGCCTTCGATTTCCAAATCGACGACGACGTTTCCGCCGGCTTCCTGGAAAACCTTACGAAGATCTTTGGCCGAAACCGCCAAATGCAGATTATCGGTGTCGTGGCCGTAAAGCTCGGCCGGCACTTTTCCGGCTTGGCGCAAAGCTTCGGTCTTTTTCCCGAAAATGTCTCTTTTTTCTGCTTTCAACAAAATAGCCATATTATTTTACGCGGTTCAGTATAACACAGAGTTCAGTAATTTCAACTTTTGGAAAACCATATCCGCGATCGCTTCCGTTGACGGCCGCAAAAGCTTGTAGGGCGCGATTTCTCCCGGATCTCCGGCAAAACTCTTTTCCAATCCTTTTCTCCAAGCGAGCCGAAGCTCGGAACTTATGTGGACGACAACCATGCCCCGGGAAACCGCGGCTTTCAACTCCTCGTCTTTGATTCCGGAGCCACCGTGGAGAACCATGGCCGCGACAACCGCTTCCTTGATTCTTCCGATCCGATCCAAATCGAGTTCGGGATTCTCGAAGACTCCTCCTTTTTCCGCGATCAAACCGTGGATGTTGCCGACGGCCGGGGCCACGAGATCCACTCCGGTTTCTTCGACAAACCTCATCGCCTCTTCGGGGGTCGTCATTTTTTCCGGAGACCAATCCGCGGCTTCGGGGATTTCGGAGAAAATCCGCGAGCCTTCGCCCAAGAATCCGAGTTCGCCCTCGGTGACGATCCCCTGATCGATTTCCCTGATGGCCGCGACCGCTTCTTTGGTGCGTTCGATGTTTTTTTCGATCGGCTCGCGTCCGGCGTCGAAAAGCACGGCGTCGAATCCGTCCTTGGCCGCTTCGATCGCCTTTTCCAACGACTTAGTGTGGTCCGCGTTCAAAAATACCGGAAGACCCGCCTCGCGATAGCTTTTAACAAGACTCACGGCTTGTCTCGATCCGATAAAATCCCTCTCGCCCCCGGAAAGCCCGACGATCAAAGCGATTTCTCCGGAAATCTCTTTTTGCGCTTTTTCGAAACCGGAAACGATTCCTTTCAGGGTCGCCAGATCGGAAAAATTAAAATGCCCCAGAGCATAACCTCCTTTTTCCGCTTCAGCGATGTATTCGATCAGTTTTTTCATTTGGCAATGTCGAACCACCCGTAAACCAGATTGCTTCTTGCGGCTTCTTCGACCGAAGCCTCGCCCAGATGCTCGATGATGATCCTGTTCCAAAGCGCTTCCTGGTGGTGGTAAAGGTACTTTATCATTTCCTTTTCCTTGACGAGAGACATGACCGTATCCACCAAATTGAAACTGACGAGCTTTTCTCCTTGGGAATTGTCGCGGAACATGTCGCCGACCCAATTCAGCTCGTCCCAAAAAGAAAAATCTATGTTCCAGACGTTTTTCCCCATCAAGGAAAGCATTCTTTCGGCTTTCTTCCAATGAAAAGCCTCGGGGTTCACGTGGGGAGCGAAAAGCCTCGGGTCGTTCTCGTCGTCTTTGGCGAGATAACGCGGCAAAATAAGCCAATTCCGGCCGTCGAAAGCCGGACGCGGTTCGTCGCTTTCTCCCTTCAGGAGAACGATTATCTTTTTCGCGAAATCAGCGTCGTCTTTGTAGCCCCTGAAAATATCCGAATAAAAATCGACTTCGTTGAAGTAATGAAGGATCAAGCTGAAATTCCTCAAAAGCTCTCCGGAAATCACGAGATGCAGCGGCAGGCTGAAGATCACGCCCAGTTCTTTCAAGTGGCTGATGTTGTGGTATTTCTTCTTGATGAACCCCTCGCTCGCCTTAAGCCAGCGGTCGGACAAGGCGATCGCCTCCACCGGACGCTCTTCAAGATCCGAAGCGACAAGAGACTCGTATTGTCTGAAGAAAACATTGTTCAGCCATTCGTTCCCCTCCACGAAACGCAAGGCGGCGAAAACCTCGAAAAGATTCTCTTTGGCCAGCATCTCCGAAGCCGAATCGTAGCCGAGGAGGCCCATTATGTTTAGCGGCGGCTCGCTCAAAATAAATTCTTTGGCTTTTTCTTCTTTGATGAAAAATCCCCTGGGCGATCCGGCCGCCCGCTTCGCCGCGTCCAGTACTTTTTGCCAATCGCCGGACGACTTGAACGAAGGGCTTCCCAAAGCCTCGAAAAGCTTGTTGTCGTCGGATTCGATGCGGCTGATAAGGCTGTCGTAGACCTCGCTCGCGTAGACGTTCCTTCCGAGACCCAGGTCATCGAGTCTGGTTCTGATCGTTTTTTCGTTTTCTTCGACGATTTTATCGAGAACGTCGGTTTTACCGGAAACCGCGACCAAGGCCTGGTCGGCTTTTTCGAGAACAGCGGCCGGGGTTCGCAATATCTGACCGATTTTTTCCGAAGCGGACATGATGCTTATGGATTGATCTTTTTTGTTTTTATCGAGACCTCTGACCAACGGCTGGATTTTTCGAAATCCCCTCTGGTAAGGCTGTTTTTGTTCGCCCCGACCGCTTCGACGACCGAAGCGGCGTTCGCGAGCCCCAGTCTGATGGCGAGTTCGATGTCTCCCCTCATCAGGCCGGAAATAAAACCCGACCCGAAAGCGTCTCCGGCGCCGGTGCGGTCAACGGTCTTTTTGTTTTTGAAAATTCCCGTCCGGTAGACGAAGCGTCCGTCGGAAACAGCCGCGCCCTTGGTGCCGTAAGTGACTGCCAGGATCCCGGGCATAGCTTTGTCGAGTTTTTTAAAAGCCTTCTCCGGATCCTTGAAATCGATGCCGGTCAGCATCGAGGCTTCGGTTTCGTTCAAAACCAAAAAATCGATCTTCGGCAAAAGCTTTAGAATGGCTTGCTTGGAGTTTTGGATATGGCGCGCTGTCGGATTGAAAGCGATTTTAGCCGACTGTTCTTTCGCCAAAGAGACGATGCCCGGCAGCGCCTTATAAGAATCTCCGGGCAAAGACACGTAGAACCATTTGGTTCTGGGTTTGGCTTCCAAAATCCCGGCGAGCGACAAATCGTTGCCGCTTCCCGGAAAATTAATGATCGTCCGTTCCCCTCGGGAAAGGAAGATGGCCGAAAAACTGGTTCGAAGCCGGGGATCTATTTCCATAAAATCGAATTTTATTTTTTCTTCAATCAATCGGCGGCGGATTTCTTCTCCCCGGATATCCCGGCCGATTCTCGCGCAGATTCCCGCGCGATAGCCCTGCCGGCTGAAAGTGACGGCGGCGTTTACGGCGTTGCCGCCGATTTCGAAAGAAACGCTCTTCCCGGATATTTTTTCGCCGAGAGGCAATCTCAACGATTTCCCGGAAGCGGTGTTTTTATCCTTGATCTCTTTCAAATCCACTTCCATAAAACCGTCGTATACGGCCGAACCGATGGCGATCACGTCGAACATGGTTTAAGTATATCGAAAAAACCGGTTTCCAAAAAGAAACTATTTAAAGCGCGCCGATCGCAGGCATCTTCCTCCGGAGCCGAAAATCTGTTAAGATCAAACCATGAAAAACTCTTGGGGCATTATCGTCATCTTGGCCGTATTCATGGGAATGTTCTATCTTTACGATTCGCTCCATACGCAAACGGCCGCGGCCCCGGAAAACCAGGAAACCGAGCAGGCCAGTCGCATCGGAAACGCGAACGAAGGGCTTTCGGCCGTCGAAGAACCGACAACGCCGGACCTTGATTTGGAATCCCTAAGCGGCTTGGAAGCGGAACTCAACCCCCTTGAAGAGCTCCGGGAAACCCTGTAACTCTTTACGGGTCTAAACGTTTTCTATGTTAGAGGACGAGCGAAATTTAATTATCCGTGCAAAAGGTGGGGAGGCCGAGGCTTTTGGCCTGCTGTACGACGAATACTTGCCGAAGATATATCGTTTCGTCCTGCTGAAAACAGGCCATCGTGAGGAGGCCGAAGACCTTACCCACCAAGTTTTTTTACAAGCCTGGAGAAACATCCGAAACTACGACGACCGGGGCTACCCTTTTTCGAGCTGGCTTTATCGCATAGCCAGAAACCTCACCGTTGATTATTATCGCCGCTTGCGGCCGAATGTTTCCCTCGAAGACTGCCGTGTTTTCCCCGCAGAAGGAATCGACCCGGAAGCCGATCTCGATATTTCCCGGGAAACGGAAAAACTCGCTCGGGCCATGAGAGAACTCAAAGACACGGAGCAGACAGTCGTCATCATGAGGTTCGTGGACGAACTTTCCATCAAAGAAACCGCGGCCGCCGTCGACAAAAGCGAAGGAGCCGTCAAATTGATCCAGCACCGAGCCATCCAAAAACTGAAAAAGCTGATGGCCGAAGAAAAATAAGCAATGGAACAGATAGAATCCCAATTGAAGAATTTTAGAAAAATACAGCCCGACAAAGGCTTCGCTTTGATGTGCCGGGAAGATCTGCTCGCTTCGGCATCCGCCAAACCCGCAATCAAAATCGACCTCTGGAGGAACCTCGGTTTGAGCCTTTCGCTTGCCCTGACCGCCATGCTCGTGGTATTCATGGCCCAAAACGCGGCTGTTTCTTCCTATTCCATCGCCAACCTGGAAAAATTCGAAGAAGAAACCGCCTTATCCCAAGATCAAATCAACATCACTTTGGCCGAAATCAATTACCATTCGGAGCTCGCTTCGAAAACTTCGATGGCCCTTTCCGAAGCCGCGGCCGAAGGCCCGTCCCATTTGAACCAAAACCTTTTGATGAAAGAAGCCGAAAGCCTGAAAATCGATTCCGGCACCGGCGACGTCGACATTCTCTTGGACCAAGTGATTTTCTAAAATGAAAAAAACGAACTTTATAATCGCCGCCGGCCTCGTTTCTCTCATCGCGTTCTTCCCGAAGCCGGTTTTGGGAGCCGAAACCAAGGCGAACGCCGAAAACCTGACGACGAGCGTCAATCAGCTGATCGAGGTGAAAGACGACAAATCGATGAGCGACGTCGAACGCCTGGCCAAAGAATTGGAAGCCAGGAAACAGGTGGTCAAAGACGCCCTGTCCCTTTCTTTGAAAGAAATCTCGGGCCTGGAGACTTCGTTCAAGGCCCTAAAAACCAAGGACGAGCGCGTTTCGGCTTTCCAAAAATCTTCGCTCGAATATCTGGAATCGGCCAAAGCCTTTTACGGAGAACAGGCCGGAATCGTCGACAAGCTCGCGAGCATGGACGAAATAAAAGCCTTAGCCCAGAAAATCAAGGATTATCGGGACGAGAACTACAATAAAAAGATCGAACGCATTACCAATTTCATCCTTTTGAACCAGATCGACGGCCTGATCGCCACGGCCGAAACCCGCTGGCAGAAAATCGATTCCGACTTGAAAAAACTCGAACGGGGAGCTTTCGTCAGTCCCGGGTATTTCGATGCCAATATGCAGAAAGCCAAAAAATACATCAATGACGCGATAAGCCTCGGAGCCGACGCCAAAGAGCATATACTCAAAGATTTCGAAACCGAAGCTTTGACGGAAGAAAGCGCTCCTTTGACAACGACGGAGATAACGACTGCGCCATCTGAAAATACGGCCACAGCCGTCAACGAAGAGCCGACGCCGAAAGTGGTGAATCCCAAGGAACTGGCTGAAGCCAGCCTCACCAATCTGAAATCGAGCTACGACGTTTTTTTGCAAATCAGCCAAAGCGTCAAAAAAATCCTCCAGTAGCCCGGAGGATTTTTTCGGAATAAGTGTGGAAGCGTTTACAAAACGGCTTCTTTCAGCATTTTGCCGGCGCGGAATTTCGGTTTGACCGAGGCCGCGATATGGATCTTTTCTCCGGTTTTCGGATTTATTCCCATTCGCGCTGCGCGTTTGGCGACTCTGAAAGTGCCAAATCCGGTGATAGCCACTTCTTCGCCACGGCTCATGGTCTTCACAATGGTATCGAATACAGCTTCAACCGCCATCTCGGCCTGTTTTTTCGTATCGATGTTGGCGGCTTTCATCACTGCCTCGACAAGTCCTGATTTTTTCATGAATAAGTTGGGCTTTTTATCAATCGACCTTTTCCGATTTATTAAGCCAATAATAGCAAACCAGGGGCAAAAAGCCAAGCGCAAAGCTATCTCGCGTATTCCACGGCCCTGACTTCCCTGATGATATTCACCTTGATGTCGCCCGGATATTTAAGCTCGGCTTCGATTTTCGCCGCAATATTCTTGGCGAGTTGTAAAGCCCCGAAATCGTCGATTTTCTCCGGCACGACAAAGACCCGGAGCTCCCGGCCGGCGGAAATGGCGTAAGAATTCTTCACTCCTTCGAAGGTTGAGGCGATCTTTTCCAGATCCTCCAGTCTCTTGAGGTAGTTTTCGAGAGTTCCCCTTCTCGCCCCCGGTCTCGCCGCCGAAACGATGTCGGCCGTGGCCACGATGAACGATTCCGGCGAAGAAAACGGATAATCCTCGTGATGGGATTGCATGGCCGTGACCACTCGGTCGTCGACGCTGTATTTTTTCAGGATCTTGATGCCGAGTTCGACGTGGTTGCCGGCGACTTCGTGGTCGATCGCCTTGCCGATGTCGTGGAGCAAAGCCGCTTTTCTCGTAACGTCGGCGTTGATTCCCAATTCTTCGGCGATCATTCCGGCGATGGCCGCCACCTCGATCGAATGGGAAAGCACGTTCTGTCCGAAGCTCGTCCGGAAATTCAATCTGCCCAAAAGCTGGATGATCTCTTTCGGCAAATCGACGACGCCGGCTTCGTAAGCGGCGGCTTCGCCGATTTCGTACATCCTCTTGTCGAGCTCGAGCCTCGCTTCTTCGACTTTTTCTTCGATCTTCGCCGGCTGGATGCGTCCGTCCTTGATCAGTTTCTCCAAAGCCATGCGGCAGATTTCGCGCCGCATCGGATCAAAGGAAGAAATGATGATAGTGTCCGGCGCTTCGTCGATGATAAGCTCGACGCCGGTCAGCCTCTCGAGCGTCCTGATGTTCCGGCCTTCGCGGCCGATGATCTTACCCTTCAAATCTTCGTTCGGAAGGGTGTAGGAAGTGGTGGTGATGTCGGATACGTGCGACCGGGCGTAGCGCTGGATGGAAGTGGTGATCACCTCCAGACTTCTTTTCTCGACCTCGTCGCGTTTTTCTTTTTCGAATTTCTGCAGCAGATCCTTGAGCTCGATCCGATGCTGGTCTTCCACTTCCTTGATAAGCTTTTCTTTGGCTTCCTGGGGAGTGAGGCCGCTCAATTTGACGAGCTCTTTTTTAATGTTTTCCTTAAGGTGGTCGACTTCGGATTTTTCGGCGGCGATTTCTTCTTCGTTTTTCTTAAGATTTTCCGCCTGTTCCTTCAAATCCGCGGTTTCTTTCTCCAAAGTCTCTTCTTTGCGGAGGAGCCTGTTCTCCATCCGGTCAAGGTTGGATTTGATCTCTTTTTCTTCCCTCTTGGCTTCTTCGACGATGAAAACAGCCCTGTCTTTGGCTTTCAAAACAAGGTTTTTAGCCTCTAAATCCGCGGCTTCGAGCGCTTCTCTAGCTTTTTTGTCCGCCTCCTGCCTTAAAAATCGAGTTCCTAAACTCTGGCGAATGAGATAACCTAAAGCAAGGCTCGCAACCGCAATCCCGGCCACAAAAAGTGGATTTTCGTAACTCATGTATTAAAATTAATCTATTAGATTGCATGACCTTGGCTAATCATACCCCGGAAATAAACGCGGTGTCAAAAAAAAGCGGCTTCAAAAAAGTCGTTCTGGTGATTCTGGACGGCTGGGGCGTCGGCCCCAAAGACCGCTCCAATCCCATCTTCGTGGCCAAACCGAAGTCCATCGATTACATCAAACAAAACTTTCCTTTGGTCAGTCTTCAGGCTTCGGGCATCGCCGTCGGATTGCCGTGGCAAGAGGAAGGGAACAGCGAGATCGGCCACCTCACGATCGGCAGCGGCCGGGTGATTTACCAGCCTTTTCCCAAAATCACCATGGCCGTGAAAGACGGAAGTTTTTTCAAAAACAAGGCTCTTCTCGAGGCCGTGAACTACGCCAAGGAAAATAGGGTCGGCCTTCACTTTGTCGGGCTTTTCGGAGAAGCCAACGTCCACTCTTCCCTGGAACATCTCCAAGCCCTCGTCAAATTGGCGACGGATAACGGATTCCCCGATTTCCGGCTGCATCTCATCACCGACGGACGCGACAGCGCCCCCGAAGTCGGTTTGAAGCTTTTGGAACGGATTCCCCAAAGAAACGTTTCGAGCGTTTCCGGCAGGTTCTTCTCCATGGACCGCGACAATTATCTCGATCGGACCGCCGCCGGATTCAAGGCGATGACCGGCCAAGGGGAAAGCGAACCCGACGCGGCGGCTTTCCTTAAAAAAATGTACAGTGAGAAAATCACCGACGAGTTCATCCGGCCGACGGTGATCGGCGACCCGGCGAAAAGCATCAAGAACGGCGACGTTGTCGTTTTTTTCAATTTCCGCGAAGAGCGCATGAAGCAGCTCGTGAGGATGGCGATCGACAATCTTCCGGGATCCCGGTTTGTCTCCTTTGTCGAATACGACCCTTCTTTCAACATTCCGGTGGCTTTTCCGGCGGAAAAAGTCGACCAGCCGCTCGCCAAAGTCTTGAGCGACCGCGGATACACCCAGCTGCGGATCGCCGAAAGCGAAAAAGAAGCCCACGTCACTTTCTTTTTCGACGGCCAGAAAACCGAATCCTACCCGAACGAATACCGGGTGATCATCCCCTCGCGGAAAACGGCGAACCACGCGCTTTTTCCGGAAATGATGTCCGAAGAGATCACCGCCAGGGCGACCACGGCCATCGAAGAAGGAATCTACAACTTCATTCTCATAAATTACGCCAATCCGGACATGGTCGCCCACACCGGAGATTTCGAAGCAGCCTTGAAAGCCGTCGCTTCCGTCGATAAAAGCCTGGAAGCTTTAATCGCCGCAAGCCTCAAAACCGACACCCCGCTCATCGTTACCGCCGACCATGGCAACATCGAACGGCTTTTGAACCCGCATACCGGCGAAGCGGAAACCAAGCACGACCCGAGCCCGGTGCCGTTCTACCTCGTTTCCGAAGCTTTCCGCCAGCCGAAAACCAGCATCGAGGCCGATCAAAGGGAAAAAGAAGTCGCCGGCAGCCTGGCGGATATCGCCCCGACTATTTTAGAATTGATGGGCATTCCGAAACCTCCGGAAATGACCGGAGAAAGCCTGCTGTCTTATTTGGATTCATGACCAAACTGGGAAAACTGATTTTCGTGTTCCTCATCAACGCCCTGGGGCTTTATTTGGGCCACCGATTGATCCCGGGATTCCAAGTTTCCCTTGATCCGCGGACGCTCGCCGAAACCGCCGGTTTGCTCACGCTCATCAACCTTATCGTGAAGCCGATCCTCAAAATCCTGCTCGCGCCGATCATTCTGATCACTTTCGGACTCGCCAGTTTTGTCTTGAACGCTTTCTGCCTTTACGCGGTGAGCCGCCTTACCCAGGGCGTCGGCATCATGAACGTCCAATCTTTACTTTTGGCGACTTTGGTTGTAAGTTTAACTAATATATTATGCGAGCGATTACTATTGCGGAAATCATAACCGCGATTTCCATCATCGGACTCATTCTCCTGCAGGACAGATCCGGTGAAGGCGGCGGCGCCATCTTGGGCGGCGGCGGGACCGGCGAGTTTTACAGCAAACGCCGCGGAATGGAAAAAGTCTTGTTCATCATCACGATCGCGATGGTGGTATTGTTTTTAGGACTTGTCATCTACCAACTTGCTTTATCAAATAGCTAAACTTCTGAAAAAGCTCTCTCACCGAGAGCTCTACTCTCTTTATGGGGCCTTGGCCGTCTTCGTCGTCTCCGGCACGATTTTGGCCGGCGTTGTTTTCGTCCAAAAGACCGTGGAAATACCCGTGCCCGGCGGCGAATGGCGCGAAGGCATTGTCGGCCAGCCGACTTTCATCAATCCGGTGGTCTCGGGAAACGACGCCGACCGGGACATCTCGAAGCTGGTTTTCGCCGACCTCGGAACGCTCGCCGAAATCAGGCAGGAGAACAACGCTAAAGAATGGGTGGTCCGGCTGAAAGAAGACTTGAAATGGCAGGACGGAACCAAGATCACGAGCGACGACATCATTTTCACGATCGAGACCATTTTGAACCCCGATTCCCATTCTCCCCTTTACCAAAGCTTCGAGGGAGCGGTGGTCTCCCGGGTGAGCGAGCTCGAAACCAGGTTCACTCTTCCCGCTCCTTACGTGTTCTTCGAAACCACGCTCAAAAACCTGGAGCCGATCCCGAAGCACATCTTCGGCAATATTCCGGCGCTGAATTTCAGGCTGTCGAACTACGTTCTCGAGCCGATCGCTTCCGGGCCCTATGTTTTCGACTCCTATAAAAAGAACAAAAACGGCTTTATCGAGGAATATCGCCTGAAAGCCAATCCCGATTATTCGTCTAAATCCTATATTTCGCGTTTCGTTTTCAAGTTTTTCACGAGCGAGGCCGAAGCCATAGCCGCCTATAACGCCGGGGTGATCGACGGGCTTACCGTATCCGATCCGGAAAATCTGAACGGGGTCCGCGTCCGCCATTCGGCGGAACGCCTTTCGGCGCCGAGATATTACGCCATTTTCATAAACCAAAGCCTGGCTTCGAATCTGAAAGACGTCAAAGCCAGGGCAGCCCTGGACCAGGCGATCGACAAACAAGCGCTCGTAGAGGATATTTTCAAAGGATTCGCCGCTCCGATCAAAGGCCCGACCAAAAACGCCGAACCGACGGCAATCGAAGGCCGCATCCCCGAAGGATCGACTTTCAATCTGACGATCGCCGACATTCCCATTCTTCGAAAAACCGCCGAAGCGATCAAAGCAGACTGGCAGAAAATCGGCGTGGAAACGAACATCGTGCCTTTAAGCATCGCGGAAATCAGCGAATCCATCAGAAAGCGCGACTACCAGATGATTCTTTTCGGAAACATCTTGAACAATCCGGAAGATTTCTACTCTTTCTGGCATTCGTCGAAAAGATTCTATCCGGGATTGAACCTGGCGCTTTACCAGAATTCCCAGGTCGACAGCCTGATCGAAAGGATCCGGGCCGAAGTCGATTCCGGCCAAAGGCTGGTCGACGTATCGAGGCTCGGAGATCTTATCGCTTCGGATTTTCCGGCCATTTTTCTCTATTCTCCGGACTACCTTTATATCGTTTCGCCGAAGCTCAAAGGATTCGAGTCCGGTGACGCGATAACTCCGACTGACCGGCTCGAGAACGTGGAAGCCTGGTACATCAAAACCACCAGGCAGCTGAAATAAACCCGCTTGCGGAAAAAACCGCTTGCTGATATTCTGAAGCCAAGCTTAGATAACTTCTAATAAAATGCGGGCGAAGCCGAAGTGGCGAAATTGGTAAACGCACAGGGTTCAGGGCTCTGCGGGGAAACCCTTGGGAGTTCAAATCTCCCCTTCGGCACCAACAAATTTTTGTTTCACACACGAGAAAAATCAAAAGTCGATAAAAACTAACCAAAAGTCTGATTTTTAATGAACAGCAAAACAACCAAGAAAGACGAACCGGTGAGATTCATCCCCGTGGGGGGATTCGAAGAGATCGGCCGGAACATGATGGCCTTCGAATACAAGGACGAAATCATTTTGATCGATATGGGCCTCCAATTTCCCGAAGAAGAAACTCCGGGAATCGATTTCATCATTCCGAATACTTCTTACTTCGAACCGAAAAGACAAAACATCAAGGCGGTCATTTTGACCCACGCCCATTACGACCACATCGGCGCCATTCCTTATCTTTCGAAAAAACTCGGCAATCCCCCGATTTACACGACCGCCCTTACCAAGGAAATCATCAATAAAAGGCAGGAAGAATTCCTGAATGCGCCGAAATTGAACGTCCGGGTCATCAAAAACGGCGATGTCGTCAAGTTCTCCGACCACTTTGAAGCCAAATTCTTCGCCGTCCCCCACAACATTCCGGATACGACCGCCGTCATTTTGAGGACCCCGGCCGGAAATTTCGCCAACTTGGCGGACGTCAAAATCGATTACGACGCCGAAGGCAAACCGACCAATCTCGAGGAATTCAGGGCCGCGGCCAAGGAAAAAATCCACGTCCTTTTCCTCGACAGCACGAGAGCTGAGGCTCCCGGACGCTCGCTTTCGGAAAAAATGGTGGAAAAGAACCTCGAAGAGCTTTTCCAAAAAGCCGAAGGCCGGATCATCATCGGCACTTTCGCCTCTTTGCTCACGAGGATCGCCGAGATCATCAAGATCGCCGAGAAAATGAACAAAAAAGTGGCCATTTCCGGCCGCTCGATGAAAGAAAACATCGAAATTTCGAGGAATCTCGGGTACATCAAGCCCAAAAAAGGCACTATTATCCCCATCGAAGACATCCACAAATATAACGATGACAAAGTGATGGTCCTTTCGACCGGCGCTCAAGGCGAACCCAAAGCCAGCCTGATGAGGATCTCGAACGGCGAGCACAAATACATCACCATCAAACCCGGAGACACGGTCATCTTCTCTTCTTCGGTCATTCCGGGCAACGAACGTAGCGTCCAGATATTGAAAGACAACCTGGCAAGACAGGGAGCCATCGTCTACCATTCGGAGATCGTCGACATCCATTCTTCGGGGCACGCTTCCCAGGACGAACTCCGGGACATCATCCGCATCATGGATCCCAAATTCTTCGTCCCGATCCACGGCTACTTTTTCATGAGATCGCAGAACGCCTTAAACGGCGTCGAGTCCGGCGTCCCCAAAGAAAACATCTTCCTTCCGGACAACGGCCAGGTGATGGAAATCACCAAGACTTCGGCCAAGATCACCGACAAAACCATTCCCGCTTCCTACGTCCTCGTGGACGGATTGGGCGTCGGCGACGTCGGCGAAGTGGTGCTTCGCGACCGCCGCTTGCTTGCCCAGGAAGGGATGATCGTCATCATCGCCACGGTCAGCCGCCGCGACGGCCGGCTGGTCAAAAATCCGGACATCATTTCCCGCGGATTCATCTATCTCAAAGAAAACCAGAAGCTCCTCGAAGACATCCGCACCAAAACCCGCGGCATCGTCAGCCGCATCCCGAGGCATCAGCCTTTGGACGGCGATTACCTGAAATCGCTTTTCCGGGACCAAATCGGCCAATTCGTCTACAACAAAACCAACCGCCGGCCGATGATCCTGCCGGTGATTATCGAGGTCTGATCAGAAAACTCCCCTTGCGGGGAGTTTTTCATCGGATGGCTACCGGGCTAACCCGGACGCTCCGGGTCAGTCGCTGATTTTCCTGATTCCGAGCCAGACCGGATTGTCGCCAAGCGTATCTTCGCTCTCGCCCGTAAAAAACGCCTCGGATTTTTTGAATTCTATTTTTTTGGCGAAAAGCTTGGTCTCCAACTCTTTGGTCCGGAGCGAAAAGACATCCGTGAGTTCTTGGGGAGCGTCGATGAAAAGCTCGATCGACTCGCCGGGCTTTAACCCGGATTTCTGACGGAGATCCTGCGCCATGCGCATGAGCTCGCGGACAAGGCCTTCGGCTTTGAGGTCGGCCGTGATCTTATCGTCGAGCCAGACAGAATTCTCGATATTCCCATCGAAGACCGCCTCTTTGACGTTCACCTCCTCTTTCACCAATTCCAGGATTTCCGGGAATTTTTCCAGATTCTTGTTCCGGAACTTCAAGGTCTGCAAAGGCTGCCTCACTTTGATGGCTTTCAGGTTCCTTTCGGCCAAGGCTTCGGCGACGATACCCCTCGCTTCGGCCATCAGATTCAAAAGCCTGGAATCGGCCCAGGAATGCGGCAAACGCGGCCAGTCGGTCAAATGAACCGAAACCGCTTTTCGCTTCAAAGGAAGGGAAAGGTACAAGGCTTCGCTCCAGAAAGGCGTGAAAGGCGCCAAGATCTGGCTCAACGATTTCAGGCATTCGAGTAGGACGGCCGAAGCTTCCTTGAAATCTTCTTCCGAACGCGGGCGCTGGAAGCGTTCGCGCGAACGCCTCAAATACCAACGGCTCAAATCCTCGACGAATTTTTCTATTTCCCGGCCGGCGTCGCCGATATTGTAAGTGCTCAAATCCTTGGAAACCGTTTTTTCGGTTTCGTAGATCCGCCCGAGGATCCAGCGGTCGAGGACCGATTTCGGTTTTTTCTTCAACTCCGCGGATTTGTCCGCGTAAAGCTCGTAAAAGGAAAATACATTGAAGATGATGAAGAAAAACTGCCTCAAAGCCTTGCCCAAATCAGCCTCGTCGAAACGCTTCGGTTCTCCCGGATCGTTCACGGTGTAGAAATACCAGCGGATCGGATCGACTCCGTATTTTTCTATCATCGACCAGGGATCGACGATATTGCCTTTGGATTTCGACATCTTGAGCCCGTTTTTGTCGAGCACCAGACCGAGGCAGATGACGTTGAGATAAGGCGCTTTTTCTCCGAGCAAGACGGAAACGGCGAGCAAAGTGTAAAACCAGCCCCGGGTCTGGTCCACCGCTTCACAGATGAAATCGGCCGGATAATATTTCGGATAGTAGTTGCCCGCAAAAGGCATGGCTCCGGAATCAAACCAGACGTCGGCCACTTCTTTGGTTCTCGTCATTTCCGCTCCGCAATCCGGACAAACCAACTTGAATTCGTCGATATAAGGCTTATGGAGATCGAGCTTGCCCGTCCGGTCAAAAGGCAGGCTTCTGACCTCGATCTTCTTCAATTCTCCGGGCTTCAGGTAAAGCTCGGTTTTGGCCTCGGCCGAAAACCGCTCGTCCAGACCCCTAAGAGCCGCCTGGAGGGCCCACAGCGGATCGCCGTGACCTACGATCAGGATATTCTTAGCGGAATGATTTTCGTTCAATTCCCGGATGAAATTCATCATTCTCGCCCTAATGTCGGTCAAAGTCTCCCCTTGTTCCGGCGCCTTGAAAAACTTCTCTTCCTGATCCGCAAAAAATCCTTCGAATTCTTCGGCCGGCCGGCCGTTGAAAACACCCGTGCGGTATTCGGTCAAACGGTCGTCGTATTTGACGTCGATCTTCAACCCTTTGGCGATGATCTCGCTCGTTTCTTTGGAACGCTTCAAAGGCGAAGAAAATATGAGATCGATTTTTTCTTTCTTGAGACGCGGCAAAAGGTCTTCGATGTCTTTCTTACCCTTGTCGGTCAAAGGATTGTCGAATTTTTCCGGAGCGGCCGAAGAGACGTTCAAAACGTTCGATTGCGATTCGCCGTGTCGAAGAAGGAAATAACGATTGGTCGGCTGTTTCGACAGCCTGACGAGATCGTCGATTCCTCCGATCACTTCTTCGTGCTCGCACTGGTCGCATTTCCAGACCGGAATCGGGGTACCCCAATAGCGCTCCCTCGAAATGGCCCAGTCCTTGGCTTCTTTGATCCACTCGCCGAAACGGCCTTCTTTTATGTGTTCCGGAATCCAGTTGATCTTTTCGTTCGCTTTGACGAGCTCTTGCCGAAGCCGGCTGACTTCGAAAAACCAGGAAAATCTGGCCATGTAGATCAAAGGCGTGCCGCACCTCCAGCAATGGGGATATTCGTGCTCGATGGACTCGAATCTGTAAACAAACCCTCTTTTCTCGAGGTCGCCGACGATTTCCGGGTCGGCTTCCTTGATGAATTTTCCGGCTCCGGGAAACCCGGAAGCCATACGGCCGTCGTCGCTTATGGTCGTCGGGAACTTTTTCAAGTTTATTTTCTTTGCGAGATTCAAGTCGTCTTCTCCGAAAGCCGGAGCGACATGGACCAGTCCCGTGCCTTCTTCGTCGGAAACGAAATCCGCGGCCGCCACCTTGAAAACGTCTTCGCGGTCCGCTCCGAAAAGCGGCTCGTATTTCCTGCCCTCGAGCTCTTTTCCCGAAACCGTCTCCGCGATCCTCGCGTTTTCCGCTCCGGGCGGCACGATTCCGGACCAGATATATTCTCCGTTTATCTCGTATTTGGAATAAGTAAGGTCGGGGTTCGCCGCCACGAGCATATTGGCCGGCAGAGTCCAAGGCGTGGTCGTCCAAACGAGAAGATATGAGTTGTCTTCGTTTTTAAGTTTGAATTTAACGTAGAGCGACGGGTCTTTGACCAACTTGTAGGCGCCGGGCTGGGCCAGTTCGTGCGAAGCGAGCGGCGTTTCGCAGCGCGGGCACCAGGAGAGGATCTTATAATCCCTTTTCAGGAATCCCCGATCGCTGATTTTCTTGAAAACTTTCCAAAGCCCGGCGATATAGGGATTGGTGTAAGTGATGTAGGCGTTCTTGAGATCGAGCCAGTAGCCGATGCGCTCGGTCATCAGCTCGAACTCGCGCTGGTATTTCATGACGCCTTTCTTGGCTTCGGCATTGAACCGGTCGATGCCGTATTCTTCGATCTCTTTTTTATTTTTGATGCCGAGCTCTTTTTCGGTGGCTATTTCCGCGGGCAAGCCGTGGGTGTCCCACCCGGCCCGGCGCGGAACGTAAAAGCCCTCCATCGCCTTGTAGCGGAGGATGATGTCCTTGAAAACCCTGGCGAGCACGTGATGGACTCCCGGTTTGCCGTTGGCATATGGCGGGCCTTCGTAAAACCGGAACGGTTTCTTGTTCTTCCGGCGCTCCAGGCTTTTCTCGAAAATCCGTCCGTCCTGCCAGAAATCGAGCACTTTTTTCTCGATTTCCGGAAGATCCAAATTCTTTTTTCCTTTCAGCATAGTGTTTTTATTGTAATGAGTTTGCCTTTCGAATAAAAGTAGGATACATTGCGGCTAGCATCTTAACAAATCAAAGGAGGGTCCGGTGATGGATTTCAGTAATTTCCTGATTTGGCCCGGGAGGGGCCCGGGAATAAAAAAAGAGGCCTTGGCTTTGGCCGAAGACTTCGTCAACCGGCCGATGGGATTCTCTTTCTCGGAAATCGAGAAAAGGGCGCTTAGGCCGTTTTTCACGAATCCCGATCGCTGCATTTACCTGATCCATACTCTGCCCGAGGCCGTAACCGCAAGATTGGAGGCCAGATTTTCGCGGATGAACAATCCGCGCGGGCTCCGCGGAGTCTTTGTCGATTCCTGTTTGCCCGAACTTCTCGCTTTGTGCATCCCGGAGGCGAAAACCGATCCCAAAGCCTGGTTGGACAACCGAGGCGTCAAAAGCCTCGATCGTTTCTGCGAAGACCCTTTGGGAAAGATCGCTTTCGAGGAATTCTGCCGCAACTTCTGCTGCGACCCGAAATACCTCGAGGAATTCTCCTCGTCCGAAACCACCAACCAGTTTTTCGGAAACTGGATCGAGCGGTTCGGACACGGATCGATTGGCCGGATGGCGAAAATCGCCATCTGCTGCGAAGGAGTCTCCCTTATGGCCGCCAAGGCTCTCGAGGAGCCCCGAGCCGGCGCCGGATTCATGGAGCTCTCGACGAGATACGTGAATTTGTCCGGAGCGGAAGTCTATCCGATCGTCGACATCGTGAAGCTTTTCTCTCCCGCACTCGCGGAACGAGTCAACATGATGATAGATTCGGATTTTGAGCTCTATCGGAAGCTTAGCGACCCGAAGGGAGTGTTCGCGAGATTTCTCGAGGAGCGGTACGGCCGCCATTTCAAGGATAAAAGCCAGCTCAGAACCGCCATCAACGGAGAAATCTGCGACGTCCTCGGCAACCTTCTGCCCGGAGCGACGCTCACCTCTTTGGGTGTCTCCGTGATGGGAGAAGCTTTCGGCAGCCTGATCAAGCACCTCCTGCTCCACGGAACTCCGGAAACGATCGCTCTCGCTTCCGCCATTCTCGCCGAATCCGAGAAAATCGGAAGCAACCAGCTCGCCAGGCATTTTGTGCCGAGCGAGAAAGAACGCGAGTTTTGGGGATTCCTGGAACCGGAAAACTTCCGCGATCTTAAAGCCGGCGGAGTGGTCTTCGCCAGCCAACATTCCTCGATCGCGCCGGCTTTCGATCTTCTGCGATTGAAGCCGCGCTTCAGCGGAAGATCGGATACGGAGATCGCTACCATGATCAGATTCGATCGCGGAGATACCGACAAACTGCCTCCGGAGTTCGAAGCCATTAGTGTAGCCTTCCGGTTCATCATGAGCCGCCGAGGCGAACGCGATATCCAAAGGCACGTCTTCGCTTCTCACGAACGAACGGCCATGTCTGCTTCGCTCGGATTCTACAGATACGACAAGCCCCATCCGCAAGAAATCGACGAAGCCTTCGACCGCACGGCAAAATTGAACCTCGTCTTGAACGAACTTCTATCTTCGGATCCGGATTGGCTCCAAGAACAGATCCTCTCACTCGGGAATCTTGTCGGCTGTACCATCGTCATGAATCTCCGCGAAGCGGAATTCATCAGTCACCAAAGAACCAAATCGGGAGTAAACCACGAGGTGCGGCAGATCGCGCTCGGCATAGATCGAGAACTGGCCGCGGCTGATCCTCTATGGACCACACTTTCTCGGATTAATAGAACTCCGGGTTACGCTTTTGCCCGGGGAAACCCGCCCATTCCGATCTTTAAAACAGAATAGTTCCTGAACCAAAACGTCCCGCCTTCCGCGGGACGTTCCTTTTTGACAAAAACTTAATTGATCTTCAAAAGCTCGACTTCGAAAATCAAAGTCGCGCCTCCGGGAATATTCCCGATGCCGGTATCGCCGTAGCCGTGCCTCGCCGGAATGATCAACTGTCTTTTTTCTCCGACTTTCATTCCGAGCACTCCCATGTCCCAGCCCCGGATCACGTGGCCGGCGCCGATAAGGAATTGGTAAGGAACGCCGCGCTCATAGCTCGAATCGAAAACCGTTCCGTCTTTCAGGCGACCGACGTAGTTGACCGTCGCCAGATCTCCGTTTTTGATTTCCGGTCCTTCCCCGACTTTAATGATGTCGAATTCCAATTGATCGTCTGGAGAAGAAAGCGCGACCGGAGGAACCGATTCGCCCGGTTCTTCGGGAACGCTTTCTCCGGATTCCGACCAAAACGCTTTTTTGTTCTGCGAGATAAGAAGAACCGCCAAGAGAACGGCGGCGGCGATGATGATGTATTGTTTTTTGGTCATAAAAGTTTTTTACTTTTTATTCATTTTAGCTTTTCGAACCAAATTCGGCAACCGCTTTTCTCGCTTCTTCGACGGACTTCGATTCCATCAATTCCATTCTCAACTCCTTCGCTCCGTCGAAACCCGAAGTGTAGGCCGCCAAATGCTTTTTGATATCGTCGAAATTCTTGATTTTGAAATTCTCTTCGAAAATCGCGAGGTGCTCGAGAATCGCCTTGATCTTTTTGTCTTTACGCTCTTTTTCCTCATCCGAGAAAAACCAAGGATTTCCGATCAAGGCCCGGCCGACCATGGCTCCGTCAACGCCGGATTCTTCGAATTTGTTTTTCGCGTCTTTCATGTCCGCGATTCCGCCGTTTCCGACGATGATCGTCCGGGGAGATATTCGATCTCTAAGTTCAACCGCTTTTTTGATCGCGGACCAATCTGCCGTCCCTCCGAATCCCTGGCTCCGCGCCCGTCCGTGGATGATGAGCGCGTCCAAATCCTGCTCGAGAAGATATCCGACCCACTCTTCGGTTTTATTCGCGTTGTATCCGATCCTGGTTTTCAAGGACACTCCCGAATCAGCCACGCCTTCTTTTACGGCAACGATGATCTCTTTGACCAATCCCGGATTTTTGATAAGGCTCGCGCCGGCTCCTTGTTTTTCGATGTTTTTGTCCGGACAGCCGGCGTTTATGTCGATTCCGTCGAATCCCATCTGCCGCAGCAGAAGAGCGCTTTTATAGAAATTTTCGGGGCGGCTCCCGAAAATCTGAACCGCTATCGGACGCTCTTCGGGAACGAATCGCAGGGTTTCCAAAAACACTCCGGCTTGTTTCGAGTCGATACCGGCTCTTTCCGCCATGTAGACCAAGCCGTCGGCTGAAACCATTTCCGTGAAAAAAACGTCTGGCCGGCCATACTTAAGTAGCATCCGGCGGAAAGCTTCGTCGGAAACGCCGTACATCGGCGCCGAGCAGAAAAACGGTTTTTTTATGTTTTGCCAAAAGCTCTTGTTCATCGATCGCAAGCTATACCTTGACTTACTTACGGAAAAGTTTCAAGATTCACCGACTTTAAGCAAAAGGAGGTCTTTTCTAATGATGAATCCGTTAGCTTTGGGATTTCGCACCGATCCCCTGGAGAAAGGATCCAAATCCGTTCGGCGCCTTAATAGGCCTGGCCGGACCTCGCGAAGGCTCACAAACAAAGACAAACGGAGGTTTATCCCGCCGCGCTACGGACGCAGCCGATAAACCAGAAACCCCGGCCGACTGGACGGGGTTTTCCATATCTACATTTGTTCCAAAGTTTCTATTCCGAGAAGCTTCAGGCCTTGCTTCAAGATGACGCTTCCGGAAGCGACCAAAGCCAACCGGCTTTCGGCCAAATTCTTTTCGACCGAGAGCACCGGCGAAGTTTCGTAAAAAGCGTTCAAATCGTTCGCGAGTTTGTAAAGATAATCCGCGAGATAATTCGGCATGCAGCTTTCCCCGGCCGCGGCCGCGATGTCCGGAAAATAAACGAGCTGCCGGACCACTTTTTTTTCGGCATCGGTTTGAAGCAAAGAAAGGTCCAATCTTTTTTTGATTTTCGGGCCGGCTTTTCTGAAGACGCTCCGCAAGCGGGCGTAGGTATAAAGAATGTAGGGCGCGGAATTGCCTTTGAGATTCAGGACTTTGTCCCAGTCAAAAACGATATCGCTCCGGCGGTCGTGGGACAGATCGAAATATTTCACCGCGCCGATACCGACTTGTTCCGCCGATTCCTGGTCTATCTTCCCCGCCTCTTCTTTGGCACGATCGAGGAGTTCCTCAAGCTTGATGAATTCCCCCCGGCGCGTGGACATTTTTCGGCCGCTTTCTCCCAAGAGCATACCGAACTTAACGTGCTCGAGTTCGGTTTCGGGAGCGATCTTCAGGATTTCGGCCGCCTTGAATATCTGGCTGAAATGGAGGGCCTGTTCGTTCGCCACGACGTATAATATTTTTTCCGGATGCCAGCGACGGACGCGGTAGACGATGGCCGCGAGGTCTGTCGTCGAATAAAGATGCGAACCGTCGGTTTTCTCGATAACGATATCCGGCAATTTACCGTCTTCTAAGACTATTTTTATCGCTCCGTCGTCTTTTTTAGCCACTCCTTTTTCCAAAGCGTCTTTGACGACGCTCTGAAGCGACTTTTTATAAAAGCTCTCGCCGAGGACGACGCT
>JAKPNH010000011.1 GCA_029548485.1 bacterium | reverse complement strand
GAATGCGCCAATATCTGTAATCCACCTCCTCCGCCTGATCCTACCGCTCCTCTTTTTTGTGATTTATCGCAAAACTGTAAATACGGAACTCTCGAAGAACTTGGTGTTTCTCCGGTTCTCGCTTCCATTCGCTTGGATGATAAAACCCTTAGAAAAGACATTTCCCAGGAAAAATGTTTATACCTTTGCAGAGATGTCTATACCTGCGAAGACAAAACTCTTGTTCCCCAGAAAGGCAAGTATACGAGTCACGAGGAATGCGTGGCCGGGACCGGGTTCGAGTGTTTCGGGCCGAACGATACGGAATACAGGGATTGTCCGGAGGGAACGGTTTCCGGAATCGGATTCTGGCGTTTTGATCCCGACCTTAATTCTTGCGTCTTCGCAGGATCTTTCGAGAATCAAGCTGAATGTGAAGAAACCTTTGGAATCTGCTATGCCACCAAAGAAGAATGCGAGGGCAGTCTTAAGCAGTTCTATCGTTGCGATCCGGTTTACAGTTGTTTAAGCACGAAGTTCGAATCGGAAGATCAATGCAAAGCCAAATACGGAACTTGCTATGATTTTTTGAATTCTTGCATGTCCTCCTGCCGCACCTCCGGAGGTGAATCCTGCAATCTTCCGTCCGATACCGGCTCCGGACTCACTCTTACCGTCCAAGACAACGAGAATCACTGCGTTACCGCCACGGATAACCAGGCAACCATCACCTGGAACGCTGCTTCTTCCGCAAGCTGCGGCCCTGGAGAAACAAAAGAAAACCAAGAAATCACTTGCCGCTCTCTTTGCGGGAACTGGACTACGAAGACTTCTTCCGGAGGTCAGGAAGACGTGAATCCCGCAAGAACCACCGAATACGGAATACAATGCGAACTCGATTACGAGTGCTGCACCTATACCGATGTTTACGGAGAGCCTTACGATTGCGACGTCAACGGACAAAACTGCAAAAGAGATGTTATCGGAACCGATCGCGATTGTTCCGACCATTCCGCTTCACGTTCGAGAAAAACCGAAGTCCGCGTCGTCGGAAAACCCACCATCAACGAATTCTCCTCGAATCCGACAGACATCCTCTATTCTTCCGGGGAAATAGGGCTAAGGAAGTATTCCACCCTTGAATGGAATGCTTCGGCTGATTATCTCGGTTCCAAGACGGCTCTTTCCTGCAATATGAGTATCGTTTCCGGAGATTCTTCCTCAAGAACCGGAACCAACCCTTTGCTTTCCCAGGGAGAAGAAAGAGCGATTCCTCAGATAACCACCAACTATTCCTTGATCTGCAGGAACAAAGACGACGTTTCCGTTCCCGATCCTTCTTGTTTTCTCGACTCTGACCCCGAAGAGGCTTTGGTGAGGGTGTTCGGAGCGGGAATACGGGAGGAGGGGCCTCCGGCAGGCACCTTCAAAGGGATCGATAGCCTCTTCGGAGAAATCGTAAAAGCTTTTACCTTGTTCCGCGAAGGCCAATGGCCGCAATATTGAAATTTCCGATTTTTGCTGTTAAATAAAACATCATGAAAGATTTGATCTTGCGCGATTGGAAATTGTTTAAGTCGGTGGCTTACGTCGATATCGCGGCCATGGCCGTCATCGTCGTCGCCGTAATCGTCAATATTCTCGGCCCGGCTGGCAATTTCGTGGTGGCGACCGGAATCATCGGAAACAAAACCGTGACCGCGGAAATCATCGCCGTCGGGTTTATCGTCGTCCTCATGAATTCCTGGCTGTCTTTTATCGTTTTCAAGAAAGAGAGGCTGATCTCCTGGTATCTCGCCATGGCCGGGTTGATGGTCGCCATCCTGGTTTTGATAAAGGTTGCGTCGGTAGTCTATTTCTGGTAGTATTTTGCCTATGTTATCAGTCATCGAAACCGGCGGAAAACAATACGTTGTTTCTTCCGGAGACAAAATCAAGATAGAAAAATTGGAAGCCGAGCCCGGACAAGAGGTGGTTTTCGACAAAGTTTTGCTTCAGGAAAAGGACGGCCAAGTGGAGGTCGGCCGGCCTTATATCTCCGGCGCTTCGGTCAAAGCCAAGGTGGCGCGGCAGGCGAGAGACAAAAAAATAATCGTTTTCCGCTATCATTCCAAGACCCGTTATCGCAAGAAAAAAGGACACCGCCAGCATTTCACCGAAGTCGTCATCGCTTAAGAAAAATCCCCCGAAACGGGGGATTTTTAGTCTCTGCGTTCGATGGCGGCCGAAAGGGTTTCTTCGTCGGCGAATTCGATTTCGCCTCCGGTCGGTATGCCGCGGCCCAAGCGGCTGATCTTTTCCGTCAAAGGCCGGAGTTCTTTCCCGACGATCTGGCTGTTGATGTCTCCGTAGGTCGTGGGGTTGAAAGCGACGATGATCTCTTTGGCTTGGCCGCCGAGATCCCTTACGATCCGGTCTTTCAGGACCTCGATCCGGTTTTTTTGGCCGGCGTCCAGAATGCCGGTTTTTCTGAGGTCGCCGAGGATAAGATAGACCCCGTTGAATTTCTTGGTGTTTTCCATGGACATCAAGTCGGTTTCTTTCTCGATAATGGCGATGACGCTCTGGTCCCGCTTCGGGTTTTCGCAGATGTCGCAGAGTCCGCTTTGGTTCTTCGTTATATTGAAGCAGTTCTTGCAGGGAGTGATCTCCTTCAGGGAATCGACGGCGGCCGAGACTTGCTCGTTGAACCCTTTGCCGCGGCCGATCAGATAAAAAGCCAGGCGGATGGCCTGTCTCGGGCCGATGCCCGGCAGTTCGGAGAAAACGTCGACGAACCGCTTAATTAATTCCGGGATTGTCATGGATGGTGTCTACGTTTTCGAAAGAAACCAGATTTTTATTGAATCTCAATTTGACGACGCCGATCGGGCCGTTCCGGTGCTTGGCGATGATGATTTCGGTTTCGCCGTCGTCTCCCGGGTCGATCGAGCGCGGATCCTTCTGCCGCCAGATCGGATTGATGAAAATGACGACGTCGGCGTCCTGTTCGATGGATCCGGAATCGCGGAGGTCGGAAAGTCGGGGCGCCTTGTTGTCCCGTTGGTCGACCGCCCTCGAAAGCTGGGAAACGGCCATCACCGGCACGTTCAGTTCTCTCGCCAATGCCTTGAGGCCGCGGGAGACTTCGGTCACTTGCTGGACGGCGCTGTCGTAGTTCTTTCGCGGTTGGATGAGCTGGAGGTAGTCGACGATGATGAGGCTCAAGTTCCTGGCTTCGGCCTGCAGACGGCGGGCCATGCGCCGCAGTTCGATGATGTTCGGGGAAGGGGTGTCTTCGATGAAGATGGGCGCCCTGGAAAGCCGGTCGAGCGCTCCCTGGATCATTTCGTATTCCTGCGGGTCGGATTTGCCGATGCGTCCGGTGCGAAGCTTCCACAAATCGACCCGGGCTTCGGTGGCGATCAGGCGGTCGACGACTTGTTCGCGCGACATTTCGAGGGTGAAGATCCCGATCGGAAGATTGGCTTTGGTGGCCACGTGGCGGCCGATGTCGAGGGCGAAGGAGCTTTTTCCGAAAGAAGGCCGGGCGCCGACGATGATCAGATCGGATTTCTGGAGCCCGGAGAGCATGTTGTCCAAGGCGGTGAAACCGGTGGGAACGCCCCTTAATTTGCCGTCGCCCTGTTCGAGTTCGGCGATGCGCTCGTAGGCGCCGCGGAGCTCGTCTTTGATCGGAATGAAATTCCTGGCGACCGAGGACTTGGAAATGGAAAATATCTTCTGCTCGACGTTGTCCAAGAGCATGTCGAGATCCTCGGAGCTGCCCAGGGCGTTTTCCGTGATTTCCTGGGAGGCGTTGATCAGATCGCGGAGGATCTTTTTTTCTTTGACGATCTTGGCGTAGTGGCTCACGTGGGCGGACGAAGGAACAGAGTTGACGAGTTCGGCGAGATAGCCGGAACCGCCCGCGGCCTGGAGCAGATTCATTTTCTTGAGTTCGGAAGTGACGCTCAAGATATCTATCGGCTCTCCTTTTTCCCAAAGCTTGAAGCAGACCTTATAGACGTCGGCGTTCGCTTTCTTGTAGAAGTCGCCGGCGTCGATGATGTCGGCGATGTTCGCCAAAGCTTCTTTGTCGATGAGGATCGCTCCCAGAACCGATTGCTCGGCGTCCAGATCGTGCGGCGGCAGTTTTAGGTCTTTCGAATCCATTTATTTCGGTTTTTTGATGACGATCGGGCCGTTTTCCGTGTCTTCCAATTTATATCCTAACGCTTCTATTTTGTTCCTCAAGGCGTCGGACTGGATAAACTGTTTATTAGCTCTTAATAACTCCCGTTCTTTGACAACGGCCTTGATTTTACGTGGAATTACCGGTTTTTTGACGTTTTCGAGTCCCAAGCCGAAGATCTTGTCGAAATCTAGCAAAAGCCGGAGTTTCTGCTTCGGAGACAAAGAATCGTCTTTGACGGCTTGCCAGGCAACGCCCAGGGCTTCAGGAACGTTCAGGTCGTTGTTCACCGCCTCAGAAAAAGCGAAGCGGAATTTGTTTTCGGCATCCGGGGAACCGGATTTATCCGCGAACATTTTGAGTTTGGCGATTTCGAAGCGCAGATTGTTCAAAGCATTCTGGCTTGCTTCGAGTGCCTCCCAGGTGAAATTCATTTTGGAGCGATAGTGGCTCATGAGCGTGGCGTAGCGGAAGGCGAGCGGTTCGAATCCGCGCTCTTTGACGTCCCGCAG
The DNA here is from genome assembly GCA_029548485.1 of bacterium. Lineage (GTDB taxonomy): Bacteria > Patescibacteriota > Minisyncoccia > UBA6257 > Colwellbacteraceae > JAMCQZ01. The sequence goes on along the minus strand of JAKPNH010000011.1, from coordinate 42,189 downwards.
GGTGTAAAAATTATTGAACGACTTGGACATTTTTTGGCCGTCGACCATCAAGTGTTCGGAGTGCACCCAGTAATTGACGAACGGTTTTCCGGTCGCGGCTTCGGATTGGGCGATCTCGTTTTCGTGATGGGGGAAGATGTTGTCCACGCCGCCGGTATGGATGTCGAAAGTGGGCCCGAGATAGCGCGTGCTCATGGCCGAACACTCGATGTGCCAGCCGGGCCGTCCGGGTCCGAATTCCGACGGCCAACTCGGCTCTTTGGGCTTTTGCGCTTTCCAAAGCACGAAATCGCGGGCTTCTTCCTTGTCGTATTCGTCGCTTTCGACGCGGGCACCGGACTGAAGCGCCACTTTGTCGAGCCCGGCCAGCTTTCCGTATTCCGGGAACTTGTCGATTTCGAAATAAACCGAATCGTCTTTGGCGCGGTAGGCGAATCCTTTTTGGGCGAGCGTTTTGACCATCCGCAGCATGTCCTTGATATGCCTGGTGGCCCGGGGATAGACCGCAGCTTTTTTGATGTTCAAATCTTCGAGATCGGAAAAGAAGATCCGGGTGTAGGGAGTGGTGATCTCGGAAATGGTTTTCGACTCCTCGATGGCTTTTTTGATGATCTTGTCTTCGACGTCGGTGATGTTCATCACCTGTTTCACCTTGAATCCGTTCCATTCGAGGACTCGGCGGAGCACGTCTTCGAAAATATAGGTGCGGAGATTGCCGATGTGGCTGAAGTTGTAGACGGTCGGACCGCAAGTATAGAGCCCGACAAAGCCTTTTTTGATGGGTTTGAACTCTTCGAGGCGGCGGCCGAGGGTGTTGAAGATTTTCATGCTGGCTTCATTATAACAGCGGTTTTATCCGATGGCTAAATCCAGGTTGACAAGGAAAGGTTTTTATCTACAATGAGCTTGAAAAATATGGAGAACGAAGAGATCAAAAACGATTCGACCGAAACGAACGCCGAAGAAAAGGCGGATGCGGAATCTTCGAACCCCGAACTCCGGAAATTGGAAAAAGAAAAAGAAGAATATCTGGACGGCTGGAAAAGGGCCAAGGCCGAACTCATCAATTACAAAAAAGAAGAAACCGAACGCTTGCAGGAATTGGCCAGGTTCGGCCATTCTGATCTGATCAGGGATCTTCTGATCGTCCTCGACAGCTTCGACCTCGGGCTCGCCGCCCTGGACGCGGACAAAGAAAGCCCGGCGATGAAGGGTTTTTACATGATCAGAAGCCAGTTCGAAGACGTCCTGAAAAAACGGGGATTGGAGCGGGTGAGGATCTCGACCGGACAGATGTTCGACCCGATGATCCACGACGCCGCCATCGTCGTCGAATCGGACCTACCCGAAGGGACGATCATTGAAGAAGTGGAAAGGGGATACATGCTAAACGGCAGATTGCTCCGGCCGTCGCGGGTGAAAGTGGCCAGGAAAAAGTCCGCGGAAGAGGAGTCTTGATTTTTTGTAGAATTCGGATAAATTAACAAAAAAATTATTCAAACATGGCTAAAATCATAGGAATAGATTTGGGAACGACCAATTCGGCGATGGCCTACACCCATTCCGCCGGAGAAGCCGAGATCATAGAAAACAGCGAAGGCAATCGGACCACTCCGTCCATCGTCGCCTTGAGTAAGGCAAACGAGCGGCTGGTGGGCGTTCTCGCGAAAAGGCAATCCATCACCAACCCGAAAAACACCATTTTTTCCGTGAAAAGATTGATCGGAAGAAAGTGGAGCGATACGGAAGTGGAGCGGGACAAAAAATGGCTTTCTTACGACATTAGGGAGTCGTCTTCCGGCGGCGTGGAAATCAAGATGGGCGAAAAATGGTACGCGCCCGAAGAAATATCGGCCATGGTTTTGGGTAAGCTAAAAACCGACGCCGAAATGAGGCTCGGAGAGAAAATCGAAGAAGCGGTCATCACCGTTCCCGCCTATTTCGACGATTCGCAAAGGCAGGCGACCAAAAACGCCGGAGAAATCGCCGGCTTCAAAGTGAGACGCATCATCAACGAGCCGACCGCGGCCGCCTTGGCTTACGGATTGGACAAGCAGAAAAACGAAAAGATCGTGGTCTACGATTTCGGAGGGGGAACTTTCGACGTCTCCGTCCTCGAAATCGGCGAAGACACGGTCGAGGTCAAAGCGACCGGCGGAGACACGCATCTGGGCGGCGACGATTTCGACAAAAGGATCAACGAATACCTGATCGCCGAATACAAAAAACAGGAAGGCGTCGACATCTCGAACGACCCTCTGGCCATGCAGCGCTTGAAAGAAGCGGCCGAGCGCGCCAAGCATGAGCTTTCGACAGCTTTGGAGACGGAAATCAATCTGCCCTACATCACCTCCGACTCTTCCGGCCCGAAACACATGCTTTTGAAAATAACCCGCGCCAAACTGGAAGAGCTGGTCGGGGATTACATCGACCGGTCGTTGGAGCTCACCAAAAAGACCGTCGAGGAATCGGGTTTCAAGATCGCGGAGATCGACCAGGTGCTTTTGGTCGGCGGCCAGACGAGGATGCCCAAAATGCAGGAAGCGGTCAAAGCGCTTTTCGGGAAAGAGCCGCACCGCGGCACCAATCCGGACGAGGTGGTGGCTTTGGGAGCCGCGGTCCAAGGAGGAATCCTCCAAGGAGACATCAAGGATATTCTTCTTCTCGATGTCACGCCGCTTACTTTAAGCATCGAGACCATGGGAGGCGTGGCCACGCCGATGATCACGAAAAACACCACCGTGCCCACGGCCAAAACACAGATTTTCTCGACCGCGGCCGACAACCAGACTTCGGTCGAAGTGCACGTTTTGCAGGGCGAACGCCCGATGGCGTCTGACAACAAGACTCTGGCCAAATTCATTCTCGACGGCTTGCCTCCGGCGCCCCGCGGGGTGCCGCAGATCGAAGTCACTTTCGACATCGACGCCAACGGGATTTTGAGCGTCAAAGCCATCGACAAGGCGACTGGCAAGACCCAGAGCGTGAGGGTCGAGGCCAAGACTTCCTTGAGCAAGGAAGAGATCGAGCGCCTGAAAATGGAAGCCGAACAATACGCCGAAACCGACCGGAAAAAGAAAGAGGCGGTGGAAGCCAAGAACCAGGCTGAGGCTTTGATCTATACGGCGGAGAAATCTCTCAAAGACAACGGCGACAAAATCCCCGAGGATCTGAAGAAGGAGGTGAGCGAAAAAATCGAGGCTTTGAAGCAGGCGAACCAAGGGGAAGACGCGGAAGCGATCAGCCGTTCGGCGGACGAGCTTTCCCAGGCGCTTCAAAAAATAGGATCATCGTTGTATAATAAAAAAGATGATCGAAGCCCAGACGAATCTTCCGCCGGTTAGCAACGAACCGGAAGTCGATTACTCGATTCCGAAACTGATAGTCATTTTGCTTTTCGGGTCCGTTATCTCGGCCGGCCTCGGGTATTCGCTCGCCTTCGGCGGACTTTTGCGGATCGCGCTTTTGGGCGCCGGGCTTTTGATTTTTTTTAGCCTCCAAAGCTTGTTCGTCAAAGACCTCGGCCGGATCGCGCTCTTTCTTTTCATCGAGATAGCGACCTTGGCCGGAACGATGTTTTATTTCAAGGCGGCGGAACCTTTGGAGATTTTCGGAATAGGCATCGCCGTTTTCTATCTTTTGGCCCTTTGGGCGAGCCGGGGCGGACGGAAAGAATCGGAATCGTCCCTTAAAGTGAATTTCTTCCGGGTGGCGCGGACGGTCGTCTCCGGAAGCATGATCGGGCTTTTGGTTTTCGAGGGAGTGATCCTTAGCGTCGCCATCCATCCGGCGAACCAGGAATGGATCTCCAGGAAATCTTTCGAAAACAACGTCAGCCGGCCGCTCGCGGCAATGATGAGGATTTTCGTGCCGGGAGTCGACGCCAACATGGAGTTCGGCGATTTCCTGATGGTCTTCGCCGAAAAGAACGCTTCGCGGATGACCGTGGGAGACGTCGGGTTCGAAGATCTGCCGGAAGAAACCCAAGAGCAGTATCTGCGCACCGTGGCGAGCGAACTCGAAAAAGCGATCGAAGGTTTCGCCAAGGCCGACCTCAATCCGAACGCGAGCGTTTCCGACAATCTCTACGACATCGTAAGAAGCAGATTCGACGGATTCCTGGAAACGCTTCCGTCACTCACTTTCGCCGGGATCGTGGTCGCGGCTCTCCTTCTTCTTATGCAAAGCTTCGCCTGGCTTTTCAATTGGATCCTTGCGGCCGTCGCCTGGATGTTCTACGGAATACTGATTTTCTTCGGTTTCGCCCGCGTCAGCCTGGAAAACCGGAGCCGCGAGACCGTGATCTTGCGGTAGATGCCGTTTCCGAGGAGTTTACAAAAACCGTTTTTGGATTTAGCTTGTCTTTAAAGCAGATTTTTTATTCAAGCGATGGACGATTATTACAAAATTTTGGGGCTTGACCGCAACGCCTCCGAGGAAGAAATCAAAACCGCTTACCGCAAGCTGGCGCACAAATACCATCCGGACAAAGCCGGGGGAGACGAGCAGAAGTTCAAGAAAATAAACGAAGCCTATCAGGTTCTCTCGAATAAAGAAAAGCGACAGCAGTACGACCGCTTCGGACGGGTTTTCGAAGGAAACGGACAAGCCGGAGCCAATCCTTTCCAGGGATTCAACTGGAACGTCGATTTCAACGGAGCCGATTTCGGAAACTTCGGAGGGATCGGAGACATTTTCGAGACGTTTTTCGGAGGAGGGCGAGCCGGCTACGAAACCCGCCGCAAAGGAGCCGATCTGGAAATGATCGAGGAGATCAGTCTGGAAGAAGCGGCCTCGGGGACAAAAGCGGAGATCGAGTATTCCACTTTGATCGAGTGCGAAAAATGCAAAGGCAAAGGATACGATCCGGCAAAAGGGACGGCCAAGTGCGAAGCCTGCAAAGGCAGCGGCCGGGTGAAAAACATGAGAAACACCATCCTCGGCAGTTTTTACCAGGAATCGGCTTGCCCGGAATGCCGCGGAAAAGGAAACATACCCAAAGAACGTTGCTCCGCTTGCCGCGGCCGCGGCGCGGTTCCCGGAAAAAGGAAGGTCGTAATCGACATCAAGCCGGGAGTGGAAAACGGCCAGATCATCAAAGTGAGCGGCATGGGCGAGGCTTTGGCCGAAGCTCCGGCCGGAGATCTTTATCTGAGGATAAGGATAAAACCGCATCCGGTTTTCGAGCGGCGCGGGAACGATCTCATTATGAAAAAATCGATCGGCTTCAAAGACATCCTCCTCGGCAAAAAACTGGAGATAACGACTCTGTCCGGAAAGAAAATCGAAACGGTCATTCCGGCGGGATTCAATCTCCGCGACGATCTCCGCGTTCCGGGCGAGGGCGTCACCCGGCAAGGCGACCTCTATATCCGGTTCGAGGTGAAAACTCCGAAAAAAATCAGCTCCGACCTCAAGAAATCGCTTGAAGAATCGGACGGCGAATGGTAATATTCTCTCGTCCCCCCGTAACTCAATGGTAGAGTAGTTGCCTTTTAAGCAAAAAGTTGAAGGTTCGAGTCCTTCCGGGGGGACAGGATAGATTTTATTTATCCGTTACCCGATCCACAAAAATTCACTTGACAGAGGCAGGAAAACGTTGTAATTTTATAACATACAATATGGAACAAAATCCCTTGAGCATTGAAGAATTGGTCGAGGCTGTCATTAGAAAGACGGAGCTCGACGACAGAAGCCGGAAAATCGTTGAAAAACGATTCGGCTTGGTTGCCGACAAGCCGGCCACTCTTCAAGAGCTCGGGAACGCTTACGGCGTCACCCGCGAAAGGGTCCGCCAGGTGGAAGCCGAAGCTTTGACCGACCTGAAGAGGGCGGCCGCCAAGATCGCCGAAACCGACAAGCTCATCGAGTTCGTCGTCGATTACCTCGCGGGAACGGGCGGCGTCAGGGGAGACGATTTTCTGATGAAGGACATCTACAATCTTTCGCGTCCGGAATCGGAAGAGAAGGTTTTCAAGAACAAATTGAGATTCCTCCTTCAATTGAAGGACGCTCCGCATTTCCAAAAAGAAAACGAAAACTATTACGATTTTTGGTATTCGAAAGAAGACGCTTTGGCGGCTTTAGAATCGGTCCATTCGTCGCTTTTGAAACAGCTTAAGAAAACCGAAGAATTTCTGGAGATCCTCCGTTCGATAATCGTTCCGCAGAACATCACCGAACCGGTGGCGCTGAATTACATTTCCGTTTCCAAAAGAATAGGGGTCGGGCCCTACGGCGATCTCGGGCTGCGCGACTGGGACGAAATCAATCCGAAAACGGTCAGGGCGAAAATTTATCTGGCACTCAAGAAATCGGGCAAGCCGCTTCACTTCACGGAGATCGCTTCGATGATCCAGAGCCACGCTCCGACCGTTCACAACGAACTCATCAAAGACAGGGACAAATTCGTTTTGGTCTCGCGGGGAACCTACGGCCTGAAACAATGGTCAGCATAGAAAACGCCGTCAAATTCATAATCAATTTCATATCGAACCTCGTGCATTTCACCGAGGGGAGCTACTTGATCGTCATCGAGACGATCGTCATCGGCGGAGTTCTCCTTATCATCTTCACGGCGCTTTACCGCTTTTTCAGGCTTTGGTGGATGGACACCATCCAGACGGATTATTTGAAAAAACTGCCTTGGATGAGCGTGGAAATAAAGGTTCCGCGGGAAAACATCAAGTCTCCCAAGTCCATGGAACAGGTTTTCGCGAACATCTTCGGCATTTACAGCTTCGGCTTGAAGCCGGAAGAAGTCGTTCTCGAAGGAAAGATCGAAGATTGGATTTCGGCGGAGATCGCCGCCTCCCACAACCAGATAAGGTTTATTTTTTATTTTCCGACCAAAGACAAAAACACCGTGCAGTCGGCGATCTACGGACAGTATCCGGAAGCCGAAATCTCCGAAACCGAAGATTATACCAAGATCCTGCCGCCGGATCTGCCGAACGACGAGTACGACGTTTTCGGAGCGGACATGATCCTCGGAAAAAAAGGCCTTAGCAACGCCTTGCCGATGAGGACTTACACCGATTTTTCCGGAGGCGCCACCATCAGCCGTTTCCGGTTCGACGTCGAGAAAATCGACCCGATTTCCGGGCTTTTGGAAGCCATGGCCAATTTGAAAGAAGGCGAACATATCTGGTACCAGGTATTGATGCAGCCCTATAACAGCGGCGACTTCAAGAAAATATCCGAGGCATATATCAAAAAAATCGCCTATAAAACCGGCGACGAAATCGATCCCAAAACCGGGAAATTGAAACTCATCAAGAAAAAAGACGACGAGCTGACGGCCGAGGAAAAAGACCAGATCCGGGCGGCGAACGCCAAAGCCTCGAAACTGGTTTTTAGAGCGATCCCGCGGTTCGTCTACATCGCCCGGAAAAGCATCGCCGACAGGGGGAAGTTTTTCGCCCTTGTTTCTTCTTTCCAGATCTTCTCGGTGGGGCATCTGAATTTCATGAGGCCCGACCCGACGACCTTCACCAAAAAGCCGAGGTTCCTTTTCAGGGACAGGACTTTGTTCAAGAAAAAGAAATCCGTTTACAGACATTTCATCAACAGGAAATTCGACATGCGTTCTCCATTGGAGCAATTCTACACGCCTTATCTCAAGGATCGCGTGCCGGAGATTTCTTTGTGGAACGTCGAGGAACTGGCGACCATCTACCATTTCCCGGTGACCGACGTCGGCGCTCCCGGAATCGTCAAAACCGAAGCGGTCAAAGCTGAAGCTCCGGCCAATCTGCCGATCGAAGAATAGCTCCGAATCCTTTACAAGGTTATAATTCCATAAGACATGGACACGAACGAGGTAATCTATTTCGGCCAGACCAATTTCCGGAATCGCGTGGTCAAATTCGGCATCAAGACCGACGACCGCCGGCGCCACATGTATATGATCGGGAAAAGCGGCGTCGGCAAGACGACGATGATGGAGAGGATGTTCATCGAAGACGTCCAGGCCGGGCATGGAGCCGCCTGGTTCGACCCCCACGGAGACGCCGCCGAAAAACTGCTTGGCTTCATTCCGGCGGAGCGGATCAACGACGTCATCTATTTCAATCCGGCGGACACGGATTTTCCGATAGGATTCAACGCCCTGGAAAACGTCCACGGAGAGCACCGGCACCTGGTGGCTTCGGGCATCATGTCCGTTTTCAAGAAGATCTGGCCGGACGTCTGGTCCGCCAGGATGGAATATATTTTGAACAACACCTTGCTCGCTCTTTTGGAATATCCGGGTTCGACCCTGCTCGGCATCATGAGAATGCTCGCCGAGAAAAAATACCGGGAGACCGTGGTCGACCGCTTGGAAGACCCGGTGGTCAAGAGCTTCTGGGTGAACGAATTCGCCAGATACACGGATCGTTACGCCACCGAAGCGGTTGGCGCCATCCAGAACAAAGTCGGGCAGTTCGTCGCCAACCCTTTGATCAGAAACGTCATCGGACAGCAGATTTCCGGCCTCAATATGAGGAGCGTCATGGACGAGGGGAAAATATTGATCGCCAATCTGGCCCGCGGAAAGATCGGCGAGGACAATTCCAACCTTTTGGGAGCGATGCTCATCACCAAGCTCCAACAGGCGGCCATGAGCCGCGCCGACGTCCCGGAAGCGGAACGCCGCGACTTTTTCCTTTATATCGACGAGTTCCAGAATTTTTCCACTGATTCTTTCGCCGTGGTCCTCTCCGAAGCGAGAAAATACCGCTTGAGCCTGGTCCTGGCGCACCAGTACCTGGAGCAGCTTACCGACTTGGTCAAAGCGGCTATTATCGGCAACGTCGGCACGATGATCGTTTTCCGCGTCGGCGCCGAAGACGCCGAATTCCTGGAAAAGGAATTCTTGCCGGAATTCGAAGACAAGGATCTGGTCAATTTAAGCAATTGGCACGCCTATATCAAAATGATCATCGACGGATCTCCTTCGCGGCCCTTCTCGATCCAGAACCTGCCTCCGGCTTTGAAGCCGACGGAGTCTTTCGGCGAGATCATAATCGAACAGAGCCGGAAAAAGTACGGCACGCCCAAAGCGACCGTCGAAAAGCAGATCGCCGAAGAATGGACCAGGCGGGAAGACGTCGTCGAGGAAAAAGCCGAACGCCGGAGCGAGCTTCCGATAAACCAGCTCTTGCGTCCGAAAGAAAGAAAGCCTATCATCATCGACGATTTGAGAAAGGCCTTGAGCGACGCTCTCGGATCGAACGCGGGTCAGCCCGAAACCCCGCAGGATAAAAACGCCGATTCCGAAGAAGCGAAACCATAACATGATTTCCTACACCAATCTGAAAAAAAGCATGATCATCCGCTTCAACCGCGAGATATTCGAGGTGATCGACGTGTCCTTCATGAGAATGCAGCAAAGAAAAGCGGTGGTGACGACCAAATTGAAGAATCTCGTGAGCGGCAAGGTCGTCGAACGTACCTGGCAGGCGTCGGACGCCATCGAAGAAGTCGACATCGAACGGATGGAGGCGGTTTTTCTTTACAACCATCGGGGAGAATATTGGTTCCAGGAAAAAGGCAACCCGAAAAACCGCTTTATGATTTCCGAAGAAATCTTGGGCTCGAGCGGCCAATTCTTGAAGCCGCAGACCGAAGTCGTCGCTTTCATGCTTGAGAGCAAGCCGATCAAGATCCAGATCCCGATCAAGATGGAGCTCGAAGTCCTCGAGGCTCCGCCTTCGATCAAAGGCAATACCGCCCAAGGAGGCGCCAAAATGGTGACTTTACAGGGCGGCGCCAAGATCAACGCTCCGCTTTTCATCAACCAGGGGGACGTTGTCCGCGTGAACACCGAAACCGGAGAATACGTCGAAAGGGTGGAGAAAACAAAATAACTTTCGCGGCGGGTCCGCGATCGAATGTTTCCGTAAAATGTCTCGTCCCGGAAAAAGAGTTTTCGTTGCCATATCCGGCGGAGTGGATTCGAGCGTCTCCGCCTATTTGCTGAAGCGCCGAGGGTACGATGCGGTCGGAGTTTTCATGGCCGGATACAACATCGACGGCTGCGACGAAAAAGACAGCGAGGACGCGAGAAGGATCGCCGAAAAAATAGGCATCCCTTTTTACGTTTGGGATTTCCGGGAAGAATACGAACGCCGGGTGGTGGACTACATGGTCGAAGGATACAGAAAAGGCCTCACTCCTAACCCGGACGTGATGTGCAACAAGGAAATCAAATTCGGGCTTTTCCTGGAAAGGGCGAAAAAATTAGGCGCCGATCGTATCGCCACCGGCCATTACGCCGTCATCGATCCGAAAACCAAGGCCGTTTTCGCGGCCAAAGACAAAAACAAGGACCAGACGTATTTTTTGTGGGCGATCAAAAAAGAGGATTTGGAATATTGCCTTTTTCCGGTGGGCGGGCTTTTGAAATCCGAAGTGAGGAAGATCGCCAAGAAAGCCGGCATCCTCGCGGCCGAGAAAAAAGACTCCCAGGGTATTTGCTTTTTGGGGAAAGTGTCAATAGACGATTTTCTGAAGCTTTTCATTCCGCCGCAAGAAGGATTGGTACTCGACGAATCCGGAAAAGAGATCGGCCGGCACCAGGGAGCTTGGTATTACACGATCGGCCAGAGGCACGGGTTAGGCATTCCGGGGAAAGAACCGCTTTACGTGGCCGCAAAAGATACGGAGAAAAACACCATCGTGGCTGTCCCGGCCAAAAGCAAGCTTTTGTTCAAAAACGAATTCGAAATCGGAGAAACGAATTGGCTGGCGCCGGAAAAAGAGATCGTCGGGGGAAATATCCTTTGCCGCGTTAGATACAGGCAGCCGCTTTTCGGAGTCAAGGCGTACCGAGAAAAAAATAAATGGTTTTTGCGGGCCGCCAAACCCCAGAAGTTCGTGGCCGAAGGACAATCCGCGGTCTTGTACGACAAGAAAGGAAAACTGCTCGGCGGGGGAATAATCAAATGAAGCCGGCGGAAATGTTTTTCTACGCTTCGCTTTTCTTCTTGGCGGGCGTTTTCCTGGCGAGTTTCAACGTCGGGGGAGTTTCGGTTTTGGCTTTGGTCGCCGCTTCGAGCGGCGGTTTTTTATGGTTGGCGGAAATCCGCCGAAGCAGAAAATGGAAAACTTTGGCCCGGTTGGCGTTATTGATCCTTCTCGGATGTTTTTACTTTCATTTCCGCGAATCTTTGTCTTTGCCGCGGATTCCGCTCGGCGAAGAAACGACGTTCGTCGCCAAAGTGATCGCCGAACCGGAATCAAGGGAAAAATCCCAAGTTTTCCGGCTCGGACTCGAGCCTCCCTGGAAAGGGGAAGTCGCGAGCTACAGCCGTTTGTATCCGGAATACGCTTACGGCGACTTGCTTCGGGTGACGGGCTCGATAAAAGAAAACGGTTACGGCGGCTACGGTATCAGTTTCCCGGAAGTCGTTTTGCTTCAAAAGAGCCAAGGATCTTCTCTTATGAAAGCGCTTTTCGGATTCAAGGATTCTCTGGTTTCGGGCTTGCGCCGGGTTTTGCCGGTTTCCGAAGCGGGTTTCTCGATCGCCATGATGTTCGGCGACGAAAGCCTGATCGATCAGGGTTTTGCGGACAACCTGAAGAAAACCGGCACCAGCCATTTGGTGGCTTTGTCCGGATACAACGTCTTGATCGTCGTCCAAGGAGTCCGAATATTCCTGTCGTCCCTCGGCTTGAGGCGGAGGAGTTTCTTTTTATCGGTTCTCGTCGTTTCCGGGTTTGTCCTCATGACCGGCGCCGGCGCTTCGGTCACGAGAGCCGGGATAATGGCCGTGCTTTCGATGATGGCGAAAGAAAACAGCCGTTTTTATTCGATGAAAAACACGGTCGCTTTCACCGGGCTTTTGATGTCGCTTTATAACCCCCGTTTTATCGTCTTCGATCTCGGTTTCCAATTGTCTTTTCTCGCGTTTTTCGGAGTGAGCTGCCTCGCGTCTTTCTTGAAGGAAAAACTGCGTTTCGAAGACAGGGGATTTTGCGGCTGGAAAGAAAACGCCGTTCAGACGCTTTCGGCCCAGATAATGGTCGCCCCGCTTTTGTTTTTCAAAACCGGCGGGTTCAGCCCTTTGGCGATTTTCCCGAACATTTTGATTTTGCCCGCGGTGCCGTTGATCATGCTTCTCGGGTTTATCGTCGCTTTTGCGTCGGTGATCTCTCTCCCTTTGGCCGTTATCTTCGCTTTCCTTCTTCGGATATCATTAAGCTATGCGGAAAGCGTTATTAATCTTAGCGCTCGTTTTATGTAATATCTTGGTTTTCCGGGAAACCGGTTTTCTGAACGCGGGGCTATCGGAAAAGCAAGTTTATTTTTTGGACGTGGGCCAGGGAGACAGCGAACTTATCAGTCTCCGAGGCGCGAATTTTTTGATCGACGGAGGACCGGACAAGAAAGTCCTTTACGAGCTCGACCAGACTTCGGGGGCTTCGAGGCGATATCTCGATATGGTGTTTTTGAGCCATCCACAGGCCGATCATCTCGACGGATTGAGAGAGGTTCTCAAAAGCTACGAAATAGGTATCTTTATCTACGCCGAAGAACAGGAAAGTAATCGGGTTTTGAAAGAATGGCTGGAACATCTTTTGGAAGAAGGCGTTCCGACGATCGGCCTGAAACAAGGAGACCGGATTGTTTTCGGGGATTCCCGCATCGAAGTTCTGTCTCCGGGAAGCGAGGGATCGGAAGACGTCAACGAATCGTCTCTGGTGCTTTTGCTCGATACCGGTTTCGGCAAAGTTCTTTTCACCGGAGACATCGGCGCGGCGACCGAGAAAAGAATAACGAAAAAACGAGACGTTTCCGCCGAGGTGCTGAAAGTCGGGCACCACGGATCAAAGTATTCTTCGTCCGAAGAGTTTTTGAACGAAGTCCGGCCGACCGCGGCCGTGATCGAAGTCGGGAAAAACTCATACGGCCATCCGGCTCCGGAAGCGGTGGAGCGACTCGCAAAGTCCGGCGCCGAAGTCTACCGTACGGACCTCTTGGGAACCGTCAAATTGGTTTTTGGGAAAGAGGGCTTTAAATTTATGAAAATCCGGTGATATACTGAAACCAATGCGAATTTTGAACGGAGAAGCCGTATCTAAAATCGGAGAAGAGGTCGAGCTCAAGGGCTGGGTTCACGCCAGGCGCGATCACGGCAAGCTTATTTTTATCGACCTTCGGGACAGGAGCGGCTTGGTTCAGTTGGTTTTCACTCCGGGCATAACCGGCTACGGCGAGGCCCAGAATTTGAGGCTCGAATGGGTGATCGGAATAAAAGGAACGGTGGCCGAAAGGCCGGAAGCGATGGTCAACTCGGAAATAGAAACCGGCCGGATAGAAATCCAGGTGAAGGAATTCGAAGTGATCAGCGAAGCCAAAACCCCGCCTTTCGAGATCGACACCGACGGCCGCGAGATTAGCGAAGACGTCAGGATGAAATACCGTTATCTCGATCTGCGGCGGAAAAGGATGGCGGAAAACATGAGGAACCGCAACAAGATCATCCGTTACATGCGCGATTTTCTCGCCAAGAAAGATTTCGTGGAGATCGAGACTCCGATCATCAGCAAATCCACGCCCGAAGGAGCGAGGGATTATCTCGTGCCTTCGCGCGTTTATCCGGGAAAATTTTACGCCTTGCCGCAGTCGCCCCAGCAGTATAAGCAGCTTTTGATGGTCGCCGGCTTCGAGAGATATTTCCAGATCGCCCGGTGTTTCCGGGACGAGGATTCGCGCGGCGACCGCCAGCCGGAATTCACCCAGCTCGATATCGAGATGAGCTTTGTTGACGAGAAAGAGGTGATGGCTCTCGCGGAAGAGCTCTATCTCGGCCTCGTGGCCGATCTTTATCCCGGGAAAAAAGTGAGACTCGGTTCGGACGGCCGCATTCCGGTGATGACCTACAAGGAGGCGATGGAGAAATACGGAAGCGACAAGCCGGATGTCCGCGAGAACAAGAACGATCCGGACGAACTGGCGTTTCTTTTCGTCGTCGATTTTCCGGCTTTCGAATGGAAAGAGACGGAAAGTCGCTGGGACGCGGTGCACCATCCTTTTACCCAACCGAAAGTGAAAAACGTGGCCGAATTCAAGGAAATGTTCAAAAAAGACCCGGGGGCAATACCCGCCAAGCAATACGATTTCGTCCTTAACGGCTACGAGATCGGCGGCGGGTCCATCAGGATCCACGAACCGGAATTGCTCGAGGCGGTTTTCGAGGCCATGGGAAACGATCCGGAAACCGTGAGAGAGCGGTTCGGCCACATGCTTGAGGCTTTCCGATACGGAGTTCCGCCGCACGGCGGGATCGCTCCGGGCATCGATCGGTTCGTCATGGTCATGCAGAACGAACCGAATATCAGGGAGGTGATCGCTTTCCCGAAAACCGGCGACGGCCGCGACCTGATGATGGACGCGCCTTCGGAAGTCGACAAGTCGCAACTCGACGAATTGGGATTCGAAATCAAGAAAAAAGCAAAATGATCCAACCCAAAAGCTGGTTCGACAGTCTGGGCGAATGGCTGACCAAAGTCCTCGAGGCGGCGCTCAAGCTTCTTATGATCCTGATCGTCATCGCCGCTTACGTCGTCCTTTTCTGGTTCGGCTTCATCGTTTTCCGCGAAGCAGTGGTTTATTTCCAGAATCTTTAGCATTAAAAACGTCGTTAAAAAAACAAAAATAAAATCATCATGGCGGAGCAGATAGACAAAAAAGAGCGGACGCTCGTCGTCATCAAACCGGACGGCGTGCAAAGGGGATTGATCGGAGAAGTCATCGGGCGCTACGAGCGTTCGGGACTGAAGCTCGTCGGGATCAAGATGCTCGTTCCGACCCCGGAATTCACGGAAAGGCATTACACTTTGGATCCGACCTGGCGCGAACGGAACGGCAAAAAGACCATTGAGGCTTACAAGGCCAAAGGCCTTGTCCCGCCTTCGGAGGATCCGCTCGCCGTGAACGCCATCACTTTGGGAAAATTGAAGAAATATTTGAGTTCCGGGCCGGTGGTGGCCATGGTTTGGCAGGGAATGCATGCCGTGGCAGTTGTCAGGAAGATCACCGGTAGCACCGAGCCTTTGGTTTCCGACGTCGGAACCATCCGCGGCGATCTCACCATCGATTCATATCAGGCCGCGGATGAAGACGGAAGAGTCACGAGGAACATCATTCACGCTTCCGGTTCTCCGGAAGAGGCGAAGATGGAAGTCGATTTCTGGTTCAAGCCGGAAGAGCTGATCAATTATCGCCTGGTGACCGAAGAAATATTATACGACGTCAATTTAGACGGAATACTGGAATAGAACCGGCTTATCCACAAAACGGTTTTGGAAGGGAATCTTGAACCGGAATCTCGGATGGTATAATCAGATCGATCCCTCTCCTTATGATTCCGGATCAAAGATATTTTTGGGGGAAACCGACAGCATTCTCGCCCGTGGGCAGGAATTGAGGATTCCCACCTTGGCTTCGGCCGGGTAATCAATAGGAGAGGGATTTTTGTTTTTGATTCGGGACTGTGGTAAAAATTAAGGCGTCATTCTCCCGGGCTGTAGTATACCGGTAGTACGCATGCATGGGGTGCATGTAGACCGAGTTCGATTCTCGGCAGCCCGACACAAAAAGTCCCGCTAGCTGCGGGACTTTTATCGGTTTCTATTTTGTTTTCTTGGCCTGGGCTTTGATGCATTTGGCGCAAGCCAAAACCCGTTTACCGTTCGAGTCTCGGGTGTATTGAAGATTCGGATATTTTCTTTTGAGCGGAGTCGGATTGTATTTGCCGCGGAGCTTGTTCCTGGAAGAGCGGAGAATCGATCCTTTGCCGCAAATCGCGCACTGTCGCATGGTGTAAATATTAGCCAAAAACGTTTATAATGTAAAGCATCTTTAATCCTTATGGATATCCTCGTCTTATACGTCATCATCATTCTTTCCGCTGTTTTCCACGAATACAGCCACGGCCTCATGGCGCTCGAGTTGGGCGACCCGACCGCCCGGGATTCCGGCCGGCTGACTTTAAATCCCGTTCCGCACCTCGATTTGACGGGAACGGTGATCGTGCCGCTTGTGTCTTTGTTCTTTTTCGGTTCTTTCATCGGCTGGGCCAAGCCGGTGCCGGTGAATCCGTTTTTGTTCAAAGACCAAAAGAACGGCGTTCTCAAAGTGAGCGTCGCCGGCATCGCCGCCAACATGCTTCTCGCGGCCGTTTTCGGATTGTTCGTCCGTTTTGGAGCGGGATATTTTTCTCCGGTCGCCGTCATGCTTTTCGAAGAAGTGGTGATCGTCAATATTTCCCTGGGTTTGTTCAATCTCCTGCCGTTTCCGCCGCTCGACGGCTCGAAAATATTCCACGAGCTTTTCCCGCGGGCCTGGGCAGGCATGATGAGGCTCGGGGCTTGGGGGATCCTGATCGCCCTTCTGGTGGCCCAGGCTTTTTTGCCGGTCGCGGGAAGTTTGATTTTCAGATTGTTCACCGGCCAGGGGTATTGAACGGACCGGAAAAAGCCTCGATATTATTGACTTAAACTCAACAGCTTGGTATATTAGGTGTCGTGCCGACAATTCCACAACTTTTGAAAAAAGGCAGGAAGACTGCTTTGAAAAAAGACAAAACCCCGGCTTTGGGGCGTTATATGAACGTGCTCCAAAACAAGCCGGTCTATTCCAATTCTCCTTTCAAGCGGGGAGTGTGTTTGAAGGTTTCCACGGTTACCCCGAAAAAACCGAATTCCGCTTTGCGCAAAGTGGCGAGGGTCAGGCTTACGAACGGCATGGAAGTGACCGCCTATATTCCCGGCGAAGGGCATAATTTGCAGGAGCACTCGGTGGTGATGATCCGCGGCGGCCGCGTCAAAGACCTCCCGGGAGTGAGATACCACATTGTCCGGGGCAGGCTCGATACCGCCGGCGTGCAAAGAAAACAGCAAAGGAGCAAATACGGCGCCAAGAAGCCGAAAGCCGCGTAATTTTGAACAATGAGAAAAAAGAGAAACTATAAAAGGGAAAGAAAACCGGACGTAAAGTACGGCGACATCGCCGTCAGCCGGTTCATCAATTATCTGATGTACGACGGAAAGAAGTCCGTCGCCGAGAAGAATTTTTACGACGCCATGGATATCGTCGCCAAGGAGAATCCGGATCCGATGGCGGTTTTTTCGAAGGCTTTGGAAAACGCTTCGCCGCTTTTGGAGGTCGCTTCCAAGAGAGTCGGCGGCGCCAACTATCAGGTGCCGCGCGAAGTCCGCGAGGAAAGGAAATTCATGCTGGCTTGCAAATGGATCATCGATGCCGCGAGATCAAAGAAGGGTAAGCCGATCGCCGAGCGCTTGGCCGAAGAAATCATCGCCGCCTCCAAGAACGAAGGGGCGGCCATCAAGAAAAAATTGGACATTCACCGAATGGCCGAAGCCAACCGGGCTTTCGCGCATTTCGCGAGATAACCTTGACAACCATTTTCCACCTTCATGGCTAGACTCTATCCAATCGAGAAGAACCGCGACATCGGCATCATCGCCCACATCGACGCCGGAAAAACCACGGTTTCGGAGAGGATCCTTTTTTATACCGGCATTTCCCACAAGCTCGGCGAAGTCCACGAGGGCCAGGCGATCATGGACTGGATGGACCAGGAGCGCGAGCGGGGCATCACCATCACTTCGGCCGCGACCACCTGTTTTTGGATTCCGACTTACAGAAAAGGCGACAAGGCTTTCGAGCACCGGATCAACCTGATCGACACCCCGGGACATATCGATTTCACGGTCGAAGTTAAGCGTTCGCTCCGCGTTCTGGACGGCGCCGTGGTCGTTTTCGACGGCGTTTCCGGAGTGGAGCCGCAGTCCGAGACCAACTGGCACTACGCCGACGAATACGGGGTTCCCCGCATCTGTTTCATCAACAAGATGGACCGCATGGGCGCGAGCTTCGATTTTGTTTTGAAATCCATCCACGAAAGGCTCACTTTGAACGCCGTACCGATCCAGCTGCCGATCGGCGCCGAAAGCGACTTCAAGGGCGTGATCGACCTTCTGCAGATGAAAGCCTTTGATTTCGAAGGCGAGCACGGAGAAAAGGTGACGGAGATTTCCATTCCCGAGAATATGATCGAAGCCGCCAAAGCGGCCAGGCAAACGCTTCTAGAAAAGATCGTCGAGAACGACGACAAGCTGATGTCCGACTATCTCGAAGGAAAGGAAATCGGCCTCGAAGATCTGCGGAGGGTTTTGAGAAAAGCGGTCCTTTCTTTGAAGATCGTTCCGGTCGTCTGCGGTTCGGCCTTGAAGAATAAGGGCGTCCAATTGGTGCTCGACGCGGTTATCGACTATTTGCCGTCGCCGACCGACCTTCCTCCGGTCAAAGGCCACGACCCGAAAACCAACGAAGAGATCGAACGCCGGCCGAGCGACGACGAGCCTTTCACGGCTTTGGCTTTCAAGATCGCCACCGATCCTTTTGTCGGAAGCCTCACCTATTTCCGCGTCTACAGCGGTAAGCTTAGCCGGGGAAGCTACATTCTGAATTCCACCAAAAACAACCAGGAGAGAATCGGCCGCATTTTGCGGATGCACGCGAACGACAGGGAAGAAGTGGATGAAATCTACGCCGGAGAAATCGGCGCCCTGGTCGGACTCAAAAACACGACGACCGGTGATTCGCTTTGCGATCCGGAAAAGCCGATCATTTTGGAAAAAATCACTTTTCCGCAGCCGGTCATTGAACAGAGGGTTTCTCCGAAAACCAAAGCCGACCAGGAGAAAATGGGCATGGCCCTTCATCGCCTGGCCGAGGAAGACCCGACTTTCAGGGTTTCCGGAGATCCCGAAACCGGAGAGACGATCATCGCCGGAATGGGCGAACTCCACCTCGAAGTTTTGGTAGAAAGGATGCGGCGCGAATTCTCGGTCGAAGCCGACGTCGGCCGGCCGCAAGTCGCCTATAAAGAAACCGTTTTGGGAACGGCCGAGGCCGAAGGCAAATACGTGAGGCAGTCCGGCGGCCGCGGCCAGTACGGACACGTCTGGCTCAAGGTCAATTCCAAGGATCGCGGAGACGGATTCACTTTCGTCGACGCCATCAAGGGAGGAGCCATTCCCCGCGAATTCATTCCGGCCGTCGAAAAAGGCGTCCGCGAAGCGCTCGATCGGGGCGTCATCGCCGGCTATCAGCTGACCGACCTCGAAGTGACCCTTTACGACGGCTCTTTCCACGAAGTCGACTCGTCCGAAGCCGCTTTCAAGATCGCCGCTTCCATGGCTTTGCAGGAGGGCGCCAAAAAAGCCAAGCCGGTGATTCTGGAGCCGGTGATGAAAATCCAGGTGATCATTCCTTCGGAATTTTTGGGAGACATCACGGGAGACCTTTCCTCGAAAAGGGGAAAGATCGAAGCGATGAACGACCGGGCCAACACCAAAGTGGTCGATGCCATGGTTCCGCTCTCGGAAATGTTCGGTTACGCCACCAAATTGAGGTCGATGACCCAGGGAAGAGGGGCGTTCACCATGGAATTCGATCACTACGATGTCGTTCCGAAGAATCTGGAAGAGGCGATCATTTCCGGGAAGAAATAGCCGGAACTCCAAAAACCCAGAAAAAACCTTGACAAATACCCCCATCAATCAGTAATATTTTAAGGTCGCAAAGTCATAAAAAATAATTAAATTCAAAAATGGCCGAAAAAGAGAAATTTTCAAGAACTAAACCGCACGTCAACGTCGGCACCATCGGTCACGTCGACCACGGCAAGACCACTTTGACGGCGGCTATTACCCACGTTCTTTACCTCAAAGGTTTAGCGAAGAAAGAAGAGAAAGTCGACAATATCGACAAGGCGCCGGAAGAAAAGGCGCGCGGTATCACCATCGCCCTGCACCACTCGGAGTACGAGTCGGAGAAGAGGCATTACGCCCACATCGACGCTCCGGGACACGCGGACTACATCAAGAACATGATCACCGGCGCCGCCCAGATGGACGGAGCGATTCTCGTCGTTTCCGCCGCCGACGGCCCGATGCCCCAGACCAGAGAGCACATCCTGCTCGCCCATCAGGTCGGAGTTCCGGCCATGGTGGTTTTCCTCAACAAAGTCGACATGGTGGACGACCCGGAACTGGTGGCGCTTGTCGAAGCCGAAGTGAGGGAACTTCTTTCCAAATACAGCTACAAGGGCGACGAAGCGCCGATCATCAAAGGTTCGGCCCTGAAGGCGCTCGAGGCGAGCTCGCTCGACGATCCGGCGGTCAAACCGATCTTGGAATTGGTGGACGCTTTGGACTCCTATATTCCGGAACCGAAAAGGGAAACGGATAAGCCGTTCCTGATGCCGATCGAAGACATCTTTACGATCGAAGGCCGCGGCACCGTCGTCACCGGCCGCATCGAGAGAGGCGCGGTCCACGTGAACGACGAAGTGGAACTCATCGGCTTGAAACCGACCATGAAAACCGTGGTCACCGGAATCGAGATGTTCAACAAGACCTTGGACGAAGGGCAAGCCGGAGACAATGTCGGTGTTTTGATCCGCGGCATCAAGAAGGAGGACGTGGAGCGCGGACAGATCATCGCCAAACCCGGATCGGTCACGCCGCACACCGACTTCGAGGCCGAAGTTTATCTTTTGACCAAAGAAGAAGGCGGACGGCACACCCCGATCTTCCCCGGATACAAGCCGCAGTTCTACATGAGGACCACGGACGTCACCGGTGAAATGATCCTGCCGCAAGGAATGGAAATGGCCATGCCCGGAGACACGGTCAACGTGACGATCAAGCTTCTCGCTCCGATCGCTCTCGAAGAAAAGCAGCATTTCGCCATCCGCGAAGGAGGAAAGACCGTTGGCGCCGGAGTCATCTCCAAAATCGTCAAATAAAATCGCTATTCTAACGTGGAAAAGCTCAGATTAAGAATCAAATCGTACGATCAGAAGCTGGTGGACAATTCCTGCAAGCAGATCATGGAAGTCCTGGAACGAATGGACACCAAAATCGTCGGTCCGATGCCGCTTCCGACCGAGTTCAAGAAATACACGGTCAATCGCTCGACTTTCGTTCACAAGAACGCTCGCGAGCAGTTCGAGATGAGGATTCACAAGAGGCTGATCGACATTCTTAATCCGACGCAGAAGTTGATCGAATCCCTATCCGACTTGAATCTGCCCGCAGGGGTGGACATAGAAATAAAAACAGTGTAGTATAGGATAGAGGATAGCCAATAGAAATCCCACAAAATAACCGAGGCTTCCTCGGTTATTTTTTAGGGCGTTAAACAAATGGCCTACATTACCGCGAAAAAAATCAAAATGAGCCAGATCTTCAAGGAAGACAGGGTGATCCCGGTCACTTTGGTGGCGGTTTTGGACGTGCCGGAGAACACGGAAATCGCGGAAAACGCTTCCGTGAAGATCGTCGGCACCACCAAGGGCCGCGGGTTCCAGGGAGGAGTCAAGCGCTGGGGTTTCCACGGCGGACCGAAAACGCACGGTCAGAAAGACCGGCTCCGCGCTCCTGGTTCGATCGGCGCCACCGCTCCGCAGAGAGTTTTGAAAGGCCATAAAATGGCCGGACACATGGGCGTCGACAGGAAAACCGTGAAGAACGTCAAAGTGATCGCCTGGAACAGCGAAGCGAAAACCATGGCTTTGAAAGGAGCCATTCCGGGAGCGAGCGGAAGCAAAATCAAGATCTATCTCTAAAATGAAAGCCGATCTCTACAACGCCAAAATGGAAGTGATCGATCAGGTGGAAATACCCGATCGGATCTTTGGCTACCCGTGGAAACCGGATCTGGTGAAGCAGGCTTTGGACAGCCAAGAGAAAAACAGCCGGCAGCCTTTTGCTCACGCCAAGGGCCGCGGCGAAGTTTCTGGAGGCGGCAAAAAGCCGTGGCGTCAAAAAGGCACGGGCCGCGCCAGGCACGGATCGACCAGATCCCCGATTTGGAAAGGCGGCGGCGTCGCCCACGGACCCAAAAAGGAAAGGGATTATTCGGTCAAGTTGAACCAGAAAATGAGGCAGGCGGCCATCATGAGCGTGCTTTCGAAGAAACTGGAAGACAAGGAGGTGAAATTCATCGATTCCTTGTCTATCAACGAACCGAAAACCAAAATTTTATATTCCACGCTTCAGAGTTTTTTCGGAAAGAAGGCGCCGAACGCGCTTTTGATTCCGGAGATCGGCAACAAAAACGTCCATCGGGCTTCGGCCAACCTCTCGAAAGTGAAAAGCATCGGGCCGAAAGACTTGAACGTTTACGATCTCATGAAATTCAAGGAAATTTTCATAGAAAAAAACGCGATCGCCGCGATAGATTCGCACTACCATGCCGTCAAATAAGGAAAAAAAAGCCAAAGACGTCAAAGAGAAGGCCGATATCCGGTTTTATCTTAGCGAAAAGACCGGGAGGCTCGGCGGATTCAACCAGTTTGTTTTCATAATCAAGAACACCTTGAATAAAAGCGAAGTCAGGAAGCAGATCGAGAAAAAATACAAGGTGAACGTCGTCGCCATGAATATCACCCGGATCGCCAAAAAGAATCTGAAAAAAGCCGTCGTCACTTTGAAGAAGGGACAAACCATCAATGAAAAAGTATAATCCGACAACTCCATCGAGAAGGCACATGACGGCGCCAGATTACCGCTTGGTTTTGAGCGGGGTGAAGCCGGAAAAGAAATTGACGATGAAACTCCAGGATAGGGCCGGCCGCAACAACCGGGGCCGCATCACCATGAGGCACCAGGGAGCCGGCAACAAGCGGACTTACCGGATCATCGATTTCCGCCGCAACGACAAGCTGAACGTACCGGCGAGAATCGAATCACTGGAATACGATCCTTACCGCACGGCTTTCATCATGAAGCTCGTCTACAAAGACGGAACCAAGCGCTATTCGATCGCGCCCCAAGGAGCGAAAACGGGTTCGACGATCATCACCGCGGAAAACGCGGAGCTCGTCCCCGGAAACAGATTGATGCTCAAGAACATCCCGGTCGGATACGCCGTTTTCAACATCGAGTTGAATCCGGGCAAGGGCGGACAGATCGTCCGTTCTGCCGGTTCGTCGGCCGAAGTTTTGGGGCACGACGCCGGATACACCCAGCTCAAGATGCCTTCCGGAGAAATCCGCAAGGTCATTTGGAGCAATTTCGCCACTTTGGGCCAGGTTTCCAACGCCGATTGGAGTTTGGTCAACATCGGCAAAGCCGGCCGCACCCGCGGCATGGGGATCAGGCCGACGGTAAGGGGAACAGCCATGAATCCGGTTGACCATCCTTACGGCGGCGGCGAAGGCAGGCAGCCCCGAGGCACCAAGAAACCGAAAACCAAATGGGGCAAGATCACCGGAGGCAGAAAAACCAGAAACCAGAAAAAATGGTCGAACGTTTTGATAACCAAACGAAGGCCGAAGAAAAAGAAATAAAACTATGTCTAGAAGCAGCCGCAAAGGTCCATACGTCGAAGCGAGCCTTTTGAAAAAGATCGCGGGTTTGAAGCCCGGAGACAAAACGGTCATTAAAACGTGGGCGCGACATAGTTCGGTCGCTCCGGAAATGGTCGGATTCGTTTTCGGCGTCCACAACGGAAAAGATTTCATCGAAGTGAGGGTGACCGAAGAAATGGTCGGGCACAAGTTCGGAGAATTCGCCACGACCCGCAAGTTCATCCGCCACGGCGGAAAAATGCAGAAAGAATTGGAAAAGGGCGTGGGAGCTCCGGTTGCTCCGGCTCCGGCGGATAAAACCAGCAAATAAGCAACATGCAAGAGATAAAGGCAAAACTGATGAATCTGGACGTGGCTCCGCGCAAAGCGAGGGCCATCGCCGGCCTGATGCGGAATAGGTCGGCCTTTGAGGCCAAGGCGGAACTCTCCCTTCGCCGCGAACGGGCCGCCGGACCGATGTTGAAACTTTTGGATTCGGCCATCGCGAACGCCAAGAATCTGGGATTCAAACCGGAGAAACTCGTTATCAAGGAAATACGGGTTGACGGAGGACCGATGCTGAAGCGTTGGCTTCCGCGGGCCCAAGGCCGGGCGACGCCCATCCAGAAAAAGCGCTCCCATATTTTCTTGAAGCTTGAAGAATCCGAAAAAGTCAAAGCTTCGAAATTCGTTTTTCCGGAAAAAACTTCCAAAGAAACGTCGAAAAAACCGAGAACCGAAAAGAAACCGAAATCCGAAAAGCCGAAAGTCGAGTTGGAAGAGAAAACCACAGGTCTCGAAGAGCCGAAAGACAAAGGCGGGCTCGTGAGGCGCGTCTTTAGAAGGAAATCCATATAAAAACATGTCACAAAAAATAAAACCGACATCCTTCCGACTGGGCGTTCTGAAGAACTGGGATTCTCGCTGGTTTGCCGACCCCAAAAACCGGAAATTCGTTCTCGAAGAAGACAGCTTGATCCGGAAGCTGATCAACAAGAAATTGAGAGAAGCCGGCATCGCTTCGGTCGAGATAGAAAGGACGGCCAGCTCCTGCCGTATCATCATCAAAGCCAGCCGGCCGGGAATCATCATCGGACGGGGCGGCAAAGGCATTGAAGACATCACCAAGCTTTTGAACAGGGAAATATCCAAACTCCACAAACGGAGCAAGCTTCCGCCGACGGAAATCAGCTTGACCGTGATGGAGCTCGGACGGGGAGACATTTCGGCCCAAGTGGTCGCCCAGAATATCGCGAACGACCTGGAGAAAAGGTTTCGTTTCAGGCCGACCATCAAGAAAGCCATCGAGGACGTGATGAACCACAGAGAGGTGAAAGGCGTGAAAATCAAGCTTTCCGGCCGTTTGGACGGAGCGGAGATTTCCCGCCGCGAATGGCTGACCAGGGGCAGTTTGCCGCTTTCAAGCTTGAGAGCCGACATTGATTACGCCGAAGCCACCGCCTTCGCCACCTACGGAGCGGTCGGCATCAAAGTCTGGATTTACAAAGGAGAAGTCTTTACTAACGACGAAAAATCCGGCTAAAATACTCCATCTGAACTTCCATGCTTATTCCCAAAAAAGTCAAACATCGCAAATGGCAGAAAGGCCGGTCGCGGAAGCGGCAGGCCGAAACACGCGGCATGACGCTTAGCCACGGCAGTTTTGGGCTGCAAGCCCTGGAAGCCAAATATCTGAATTCGAAGCAGATCGAGGCGGCCAGGAAAACTTTGACCAATTTCATCAAAAGGGAAGGAAAGATATGGATCCGGGTTTTCCCGGACAAGCCCGTCACCCAGAGGCCTCCGGAAGTGACCATGGGCGGAGGCAAGGGCAACGTCGACCATTATGTGTTTTCGGTGAAGCCGGGCAGAGTGATTTTCGAAATGGACGGAGTGAGCGAAGCCACGGCCGAACGTGCCTTGAGGCTCGCCGGATTCAAGCTTCCTTTTAAAACGAGAATCATCAAAAAATCCTAATTTTAAAAACATGGAAGAAAACAACATCCAAAAAATAAGTTCCCGCCGCAGATTCGGGGGAGTCGTCGTCTCGGACAAAATGCAAAAGACCGTGGTGGTCGAGGTTTCCCATACCCGCAAAAATCCGAAATACGAGAAGTATTACACCAAGAACAGCCGCTTCAAAGCCGAAGCCGAAGACGGGCTTTACAAGATCGGAGACAAGGTCGTGATCGAAGAGACAATACCCCTTTCCAAGGAAAAACGCTGGAAAGTCGTTTCCAAAACAGCCTAACATGATTCAGGAAAGATCCATATTGAAAATAGCGGACAATTCCGGGGCGAAGACCATCCGGTGTTTTCGGGTCCTGGGCGGGAGCCGCAAGCGTTACGCCAAAATCGGCGACATCATCGTCGCTTCGGTGCAGACCGTCGAACCCCGCAAGAACATCAAGAAAAAGGACATCGTCAAAGCCGTCGTCGTCCGCACCAGAAACGCCATCAGAAGGAAGGGCGGACTCTACGTCCGCTTCGACGACAATTCGGCGGTGATCGTGAGCGTCAAAAAAGAGCCTTTGGGGACGAGGATCTTCGGGCCGATCCCGAGGGAGCTCAAGGAAAAAGGATTCGAGAAAATCGTTTCCCTGGCCCAGGAAATAGTTTAAGAACATGAACATCAAGAAGAACGACAACGTTTACATACTGAAAGGGAAAGACGCCGGCAAATCCGGCAAAATCCTTAAAGTCGATTCCAAGCTCGGGAGAATCGTCGTTTCCGGCGTGAACCAATACAAAAAAGCGGTCAAGCCGAAAAAAGAAGGCGAAAAAGGCCAGATCATCACGATTTCCCGGCCGATCGCCGTTTCGAACGTCAGTTTGGTCTGCCCGAAATGCGGAAAGCGCAGTCGGGTCGGATACCGGATCGAGAAAGAGAAAAAAGCAAGATATTGTAAAAAATGCAAAGCGACTATTTAGAAAAAATCATCGTTTCCGCCGGCGTCGGCAAATTGAGGCTCGCGAGCCCGCAGTTCGAGGAGAAAATCCTTCCGGAGATCATGAAGGAATTCGCCGCCATCACCGGCCAGAAGCCGGCGATCACCAAAGCGAAAAAATCCATCGCCGGGTTCAAGGTCCGCCAAGGCGAAGTCGTCGGATTGAAAGCCGTCTTGAGGGGAAAAAGGATGGACGATTTCCTCGCGAGGGTGGTGAACGTCGTTCTGCCGCGGGTGAGAGACTTCAGAGGGTTGAGCCCGAAGAGCATCGACAAGAACGGCAATCTGTCTTTTGGGTTCAGGGACCAGCTGGTTTTTCCGGAAATCAATCCGGAAACGAGCCGCGTCAATTTCGGTATCGAAGTGACGCTCGTCAGCCGCCTGAAAAACAAGGAAAAAGCTATTGATTTTTATAGGTCACAAGGGATACCATTAGCAAAGTAAAACAAGAAAATGGCCAAGGAATCAGTCATAGCGAGAGCGCGCAAAAAGCCCAAATTCAGCACCCGCGAAGTCAGGCGGTGTTTTCGCTGCGGACGCAAGCACGGATATCTGCGCGATTTCGGGCTTTGCCGGATCTGTTTCCGCGAAATGGCTTCCAAAGGCCAGATTCCGGGAGTGAGAAAAGCGTCTTGGTAAAATGTACATACAGACTCTCGTAAAAATCAAAAACGCGAAGCTCGCCGGAAAGAAATCTTTGAAGGTTCCTTTTTCGAAAATGGACATGGCCGTCCTCGAAGCCCTGGTCAAAGCCGGCTATCTCGCTTCCGTCGAGAAAAAAGGAAGGAGCTTGAAAAAAGTGATCGCCATCGAACTCAAAGAGGACAAAGCCAATCCGGTTTTTTCCGAGATCAAACTTTGGAGCAAGCCTTCGAGAAGGCTTTACCGTGGATACAAGGAAATCAGGCCTTCCCACCAGGGATACGGCAATTATTTTTTCTCGACTCCGAAAGGGATTTTGAGCGACGCTGAGGCGAGGAAGCAAAAAGTCGGCGGAGAGATTTTATTCGAAATTTGGTAATCAACATGTCGAAAATCGGAAAACAACCGGTGAAGATGATCGAAGGCGTGAAAGCCTCTTTGGAGGACGGCGTTTTGAAGGTCTCCGGACCGAACGCCGACCTCGAGGTGAAAATGCTTCCGGGCATCGCGGCCGAAATCAAAGAAGGCGAGATCGTTTTTACGACGACCGACGATTCCGACAAGACCCGGGCCAACTGGGGCACGATGCGGGCTTTGACCGCGAACGCCGTCTCCGGAGCGGCCAAGGATTTTTCCAAGAGCCTGAAAATCGAAGGCATCGGATTCAAGGCGGCGATTGACGGGGAAAACTTGGTCTTGAACCTCGGCTTTTCCCACCCGATCGTTTTGGCAGTGCCGAGAGGAATCAAGGCGTCCGTCGACAAAAACATCATCACCGTTGCCGGAGCCGACAAATTCCTGGTCGGAGAAACCGCGGCCAAGATCCGCTCGTTCAAGAAACCCGAACCATATCTCGGCAAGGGCGTGATGTACGTCGACGAAGTCGTGAGAAGGAAAGCCGGCAAGAAAGTCGCCGGAACGACCGCCAAAGCGGCTTAATTATCCAAATGAAACCAACCAAACTTCAAAACCAAAGAGTGGCAAGGAGGCAGGCGCGGACCCGGAGCAAGATCAGGGGAACGGCCGCGATGCCGCGTTTGTCGGTCAAAAGGGGAAACCGGAACATCTTTCTGCAAGCGATCGACGACGTCAAAGGCGTCACCTTGGTTTCGGCTTCGACCAAAGAATTGGATCTTAAAGGAACCAAATCGGAAAAAGCCATGAAGCTCGGGGAATTGATAGCCGAGAAAGCCAAAAAAATAGGAGTTTCCAAAATGGTTTTCGACAGGGGAGCTTACAAATATCACGGTCGAGTGAAAAACGTCGCCGAAGGCGCGAGAAAAGGCGGCTTGGAGATTTAAACAATGAACGGTTACAGAAAAACAATCAGGGACGATTACGAGGATCAGGTGCTCGATCTGCGCCGCGTAACGAGGGTGGTCGCCGGAGGCAAAAGATTCAGATTCAGGGCGACGGTCGTCGTCGGCGACGGCAAAGGCTCTGTCGGGCTCGGCGTGGCCAAAGGATTGGACGTCCAGCAGGCCGTCCAAAAAGCGAGAGCCGCGGCCAAAAAGAACCTTTTCCGCGTCAGAATACAAGGCGGCACCATTCCGCACGAAGTGAAAGCGAAGGCGAGCGCCGCCGAAGTGCTTCTGAAGCCGGCCAAACCCGGACACGGACTTCTGGCCGGAGGCGCGGTCCGCACGGTTTTGCTCCTCGCGGGCGTGAAAGACATCTCCGCGAAGTCTCTGGGCAGCACCAAGAACAAGTTGACGACCGCCATGGCGACCATCGCCGCTTTGAAAAAAATAAAAACGACCAAAGCCGTTTCTTAATCCATGCAATTACATCTTTTGAAAACAACCCATCAGAATCCGGATAAGAAAAGGATCGGCCGCGGAGGAAAACGGGGTAAAACCGGAGGCCGCGGACAGAAGGGTCAGAAATCGAGGGCCGGCCACAAGATCCGTCCGGCCGAACGCGACTTTATCCAAAGGTTGCCAAAACTCCGCGGCAAACACGATGCTAAATAAATTCGTCCAGTTCCTGAAAGTGCCGGAGCTGCGTCGCCGGTTCCTTATGGTGATCTTGCTGCTCGTGGCGACAAGGATCATCGTTTTATTGCCCATTCCGGCGGTGGACATCGCCCAATACAAAGCCGGCTTGGCCGAGGAAGGAGCGGTTAACCGCGCTCTTTTGGGCAACATCTTCGGCTACCTTAACCTCATTTCCGGAGGCGCTTTGGATAAGCTCTCGATCGGCATGCTCGGGGTAAGCCCCTATATCACCGCCACCATCATTCTCCAGCTTCTCACCATGATTTTTCCGAAGCTCAAGGAATATTATTACGAAAACGGAGCCGTCGGACGGGCCAAATTCCAACGGCTCGGCCGCTACTTGACGGTCCCGCTCGCCTTGGTCCAAGGATTCGCTTTCCTCAAATATCTCGCGGCCCAAGGAGGCATCATCACCGCCATGGAATTGCCGGCCATGGCGCTCAATCTGCTTTTTATCGTCGCCGGATCGCTCATCATGATCTGGATCGGAGAGATGATCAGCGAACAGAAATTGGGAGACGGGATCTCCCTGATCATCGTCGCCGGAATCGTGAGCGGCTTGCCGCGATCCATCATCACGCAAATTCTCGTGATGGTCGGGCAATACCAATCGACGGGCACCCTTCTCGGCATCGGCATCGATAAGGTTTTGATTCTTTTGGCTTTGGCTCTCGTGGTCGTCGCCGGAGTCGTTTTGGTGAACGAAGGCGAACGGAAAATACCGGTGGCCTACGCCAAAAGGGTGCGAGGCAACCGGGTTTTCGGGGGATCGACCACCTATCTTCCTTTGAGGGTAAACCAGGCCGGAGTCATTCCGATCATCTTCGCCATCTCCATACTGATGCTGCCGCAATATCTCGGTCTCGGGCTCCGTTCCCTGGACATAGGTTGGGCGATCAAAACGGCCGATTTCATCGAGGCCACTCTTGCCAATCCACTTTGGAACGGTCTTCTTTATTTCGTCATGGTTTTCGCTTTCACTTATTTTTACACTTTCATCGTTTTCGAGCCGAATGAAATAGCCAAGAACCTCCAGAGGAACGGAGGGTTTATCCAGGGCATCAGACCGGGCGCTTCCACCGCCGAATACCTGAACTCGATCATCGCCAAACTGACTCTTTTCGGAGCGCTCTTTTTGGGCGTCATCGCCGTTCTTCCTTCGATCGTCCAGGCGATAACCAAAGTGGCCAACATGACGATCGGCGGCACCGGGCTTTTGATCGTCGTTTCCGTGGCGCTCGAGACCGCCAAACAAATAGATTCGGAGCTGAAGATCAGGGAATACGAAATCGCTTAACATGAAAAAACAGCCCAAAGTCATTGTTTTGTTCGGGCCTCCGGGCTCGGGAAAAGGGACTCAAGCGGCTTTCATCAAAAAAGCGACCAAAGGATTCGCCTTGTTCGACGGCGGGACCGAAATAGAAAAAATGGTGCGGTCGAAAAAATACGATAATTTCCCCGGCATCGAAGCCGCGAGAAAAGCCTTTTTCTCCGGCGGACTCGTCGATCCTCTTTGGGTGATCGACCGCCTGACCATTCCCGCTACCAAAAAATTGGCCAAGCAAGGGAAAGGAATCATCTACAGCGGATCTTTCCGCACCATGCTCGAAACTTTCGGGAACAAGAAGCGGACCGGCCTCTTGAAAGTCGTCGAAAAGCTTTACGGAAAAGAAAACATCATCGTTTTCCAGATCAACATTCCGGTTTCCGAATCGGTCAAAAGGAACACCAAGCGCGGCCGGCCCGGGCTCGACGAAGCCAGGATCATCCGCGTGAGATACGGGAATTACAAGAAATTGAGCTATCCGGTCATCCAAGGCTTCAAAAAAGCCGGCATAAAAGTCGTTCAAATCGACGGCAAACCGAGACGGGAAAGGGTTTTCAAGGACATCGCCGCGGCGCTTTCTAAATTCGGGGTAAAAGTTTCAGCCGGCCGCCGATAGCAAGGTTTTGAAAATCAGGCTCAAAAACAAAGAAGACATCGAAGGGCTCGCCAAATCTGGAAGGATTTTAAGGGCGGTTTTGGCGCGTCTCGAATCTTCGGTAAAGCCGGGAGTGAAAACAAAGGAGATCGACGATCTTTCCCGGGAACTGATCGTTTCGGCCAAAGCCAAGCCTTCTTTTTTGAATTACCGGCCCGAGGGAGCGATCAAAGCTTTTCCGGTAAGCGTCTGCGTTTCCGTAAACGACACCGTGGTCCACGGAGTTCCGGGCGATTACGTCATCCGATCCGGTGATTTGGTGAAGCTCGATCTCGGTATCGATTTGAACGGTTATTTCACGGATTCGGCCGTTACCGTCATCGCGGGTAAAACTACTCCTAAAGTAAAACTACTCGTCAAAGCGACCGAAGAAGCCTTGATGCGGGGAATCAAGATGGCCAAACCCGGCCGGACCCTCGGAGACATCGGTTCGGTCATCGAGAAAACTGCTTTGCGCTACGGATTCGACGTCGTCGAAGGATTGGGCGGGCACGGAGTGGGGTTCGCGCCCCACGAAGATCCGATGATCGATAATTTCGGCGATCCCGGAAGCGGCCTTATCCTCAAAGAAGGCATGGTTTTGGCGTTGGAACCGATGTTTTGCATCGGCCATCCGGAAATAATGGCCGCTCCGGACGGCAGCTACCGGTTGAGACGCGGAGGTTTGGCGGCCCATTTCGAGCATACCATCGCTGTCTTGAAATCCGGTCCGAAGATACTGACTTGAAATAGAAATTTGACCGATAGCGTTTTTTCTGACGATCCGATAGACAGCCAATTTTTCTTAAGCTAATATGGTTCTATGCTAACCAGGCAGATAGGAATAGATTTGGGAACCACGAACACCGTGGTTTTTGTTCCGGGAAAAGGTTTTGCCATCAACGAGCCGACGATCGTCGCTTTGAGCCTGCCGGAAAATAAAGTCCTGGCCGTGGGCAAGGAAGCCAAAGAAATGATCGGCCGCACTCCGGGCGACATCGCCGCCTACAGGCCCCTCAAAGACGGCGTCATCGCCGATTACTACATCACTCGGGCGATGTTGAAATATTTCATCAACCAGGCGGTCGGATCTTTCAATTTGGTGAAGCCGGATGTCGTCATTTCGGTTCCGGCCGGGATCACGCCGACCGAACGCCGAGCGGTGATCAACGCGGCCATCGAAGCCGGAGCCAAAAACGCCTACGTCGTGAGAGAGCCGCTTCTGGCCGCTCTCGGAGCCGGAATCCCCATCAATTCTTCTTCGGGCAACATGACCGTCAATATCGGCGGAGGAACGAGTGAAGTGGCCGTCATCTCTTTGGGAAGCATCGTCTGTTGGTCTAGCCTGCGCATCGCCGGAAACAAATTCGACCAGGCCATCATTGATTTCATCAAGAAGAAATATTCTTTGGCCATCGGAGAGCAGACGGCCGAGGCGGCCAAAATCGCGGCCGGATCGGCTATTCCCATCAAAAACACCCGTTTGGAATTCGAGATCCGGGGCCGAGACCTGGTTTCCGGGCTTCCAAAAGACGTGGTCGTCAACTCGAACGAAATCGCCGAAGCCCTGAACCCGCTCTTGCTCGAAATCGCCAGTTCGGTGCAGAACGTTTTCAACGAGACGCCGCCGGAACTGGTGGCGGACATTATGGAAAAAGGCATCATCATTTCCGGAGGCGGCGCCGATCTGCGGAACATCGACCAGTTTTTGACGCGGATATTGGGCGTCGAAGCCTATATCGCCGAGGATGCCATCTTGTGCGTCGCCAAGGGATCGGGAATGATCTTGAACCATCTCGAAACCTACAAGAAAACTTTACTGAACAAGAGCGCCTAGATGATCATCGGCCACGAACGCCAGCAAAAGTTTTTCGACAAGCTCATGAAAGCGGGAGAGCTTTCGGGAAGCTATATCTTTTTCGGGGAATCGGAAACGGGAAAATTCTCTTTCGCCGAATCGATTGCCAAGCGCCTCGAGCCGGATTCCCGGACCCTGACCGAGCTTCTGGTCGTGAGGCCGGACGAAAAAGATTCGATCGGCATCGACGCCGCAAGAAGGATCAAAAGATTCCTTTCGGAAAAGCCGGTGAACGCCGGAGTCAGATCGGTTATAATAGACGAAGCGGAATCGCTGACCAGTCAAGCTGAAAACGCCCTTTTGAAAATCGCGGAAGAACCTCCGGAAAAGTCGCTTATTATGATGATCGTGAGGAATCCGGACACGCTTCTTCCGACGCTTGTTTCGCGCTTCAGGAAGATTTATTTCAGCCGCGTCGAAAGCGATAAAATCGCCGTTTGGCTCGAAAAAGAAAAAGGGATTTCCGTTGCCGCTGCCAAGGCCGCGGCCGCAAGCTCTTTCGGCCGCCCGGGATTGGCTTTGCGGATCGCCGAGAAGAACATCGGTGTTCCGGAAGAGCTCGAATCTTTGGCCGACTACCGCGCCTTCATCAAATCCGAAATCATGAAATTATACAAAGACAAAATCAAAAACGACGAAAGGATCCGGGCGCTCGTCCGCCGGCTTTATTTCATCGAACAGTTCAACACCAATAAAAAACTTCAGCTTCAAGCCGCATCATGGACCCGATAAAAGATTTCCAATCGTCTACGGAAAACATTCTCGCTTTCCTTAAATCCGAAATGCAGAAGATCAGATCAAACCGGCCGAGTCCGGGCTTGATCGAAGACGTCAAAGTCGACGCTTACGGCGACGCCATGACCGTAAACCAGCTTGCGACCATCAATATCGTTCCGCCAAGGGATCTCGTCATTTCTCCCTGGGACAAGAGCATTCTGCCGAATATAGAAAAAGCCATCAGCCAGAACAATTCCGGGTTGAGCGTTTCTACCGACGGCGCCATCATCCGGGTGACCCTTCCGAGCCTCACCGAAGAGCGGCGCGACGAGCTCGCCAAGCTCGTGAAGTCTCTGGCCGAGGAAAACAGGATCAAAATGCGGCTCGAAAGGGACAAGGCGCAAAAAATAATCAACACTTTTCCCGAAGACCAGAAATTCAAGCAAAAGGACGAATTGCAGAAAAGAGTCGACAAGTTCAACGAAGAAGTCGACTGCCTGGTCAAGGAAAAGATCGGGGAACTCGACGAATAACATCCATGCTCGCCGTCGAAATCATATTGATTCTTTTTTTCGTGGCTCTGATCGTCGCCGGCCACGAATTCGGGCATTTTCTGGTGGCGAAGTTGAGCGGCATGAAAGTCAATGAGTTCGGCTTCGGATACAAGCCGCGCCTTTTTTCCAAGAAAATCGGCGAAACCGTTTACAGCCTGAACGCCTTGCCTTTCGGAGGATTCGTCGAGATCGAACAGGGAAAATCGGGCGAGCCGGGAAGGGGATTCAACAACGCTCCTTTTTGGAAAAGGCTGCTTACGCTTTTGGGGGGAATCGCCATGAATTTTCTGATCGCCTGGGCCGCCTTTTCCGTCATTTTCATGGTCGGCATTCCGCAGGCCCTTTACATCACGAACGTGCTTACGAACAGTCCGGCGGAATCGGCCGGACTCCGTAACGGAGACCAAGTCTTGGGTTTTTCCGATCTCGACGCTTTTCTCGAAGCTATCAGAAGCCACGAAGGCCAACCCTTGGCTTTGGAAGTGAACCGCGACAACGAGAAAATCAAAGTGAGCGTCACGCCCATGTCTTTGGTTTCGGCCGAAACCGGCCGGATCGGCGCCGAAGTGACCGAACCGGGCGTGGACCGGCTCGGATTTTTCGGAAGCATCAAACAAGGCCTTTTGTCTTGTTTCGAGATCATCGGCTTGATTGTCCAAAGGCTCGCGAGTTTTCTAAGGATCCGTGGAAGCCTTTCCGAGGTGAGCGGAGTGGTGGGAGTGATCGGCGCCATCCACACGGCGAACAAACTGGGCCTTCCTTACGTGCTCCAACTTTTGGGGATGGTTTCCTTGAATTTCACGGTGGTCAATCTTTTGCCCATTCCGGCTTTGGACGGCGGCAACATCGCTTTCCTTATCTACGAGAAAATCCGCGGCAAGCCGGCCAATTCCAAGATCGCTTCGACCGTCAATTTGGCGGGATATTTGATTTTGCTGTTTCTGATGATAGTTGTTAACATAAGAGACATAAGCAAACTATTTTCCAAATGAAACAAAGCGAACTCTTCACCAAGACCCTGAAAGAAGCGCCGAAGGACGAGGAATCGAAAAACGCCTCCCTTTTGATAAGGGGAGGTTTTATTTACAAGGTGATGGCCGGAGCCTATGCTTTCCTTCCCCTCGGACTCCGGGTTTTCAGGAAACTGGAAGAGATCATCCGCGAGGAAATGACGGCGATCGGAGCCGAAGAAATATTAATGACTTCGCTCCAGCCCAAGGCGAATTGGGAAACGACCGGGCGCTGGCTCGATTTCGACGCGCTTTTCAAGATAAAAAGCCAGATTTCGGAAATAGATTATGCCCTGGCGCCGACCCACGAAGAAGAATTGACTCCGATCGCCAAAAAACACATCGTTTCCTACCGCGATCTGCCGAAAGCGGTTTTCCAGATACAAAACAAATTCCGCGACGAGAAAAGGGCCAAGGCCGGATTGCTCCGCGGCCGGGAGTTCTTCATGAAAGACCTTTATTCTTTTCACGCGGACGCGGCCGACCTCGACCGGTATTACGACAAGGTATCTAAGACTTACATGAAGATTTGGAAGCGGGTGGGTTTGGGAAAGATCACTTATCTCACTTGGGCTTCGGGCGGAACATTCTCCAAATATTCCCACGAATTTCAAACCCTTTCCGAATCCGGAGAAGACACGATCTACGTCTGCGAAAAATGCCGGGTGGCCGTAAACGAAGAAATCGTCTCCGAACAGCGGGAATGCCCGGTGTGCCGAGGCCGCGAATTCTCCAAGAAAAAATCCATCGAAGTCGGCAATATTTTCAAGCTCGGTGTCAAGTTTTCAAAGCCGTTCGAATTGCGGTATAAAGACAAAAGCGGCCGGGAAATAGAGGTCCAGATGGGCTGCTACGGCATCGGCCTGAACAGGGTGATGGGGACGATCGCCGACACTTCGAACGACGAAAAAGGCCTGATCTGGCCCGAGGAAGTCGCTCCCTACAAGTTCCATCTTTTGGAATTCAAGAAAGGATCGGCCGCGAAAATCTACAAGCAAATGCTCGAAGACGGCCTGGAAGTCCTTTACGACGACCGCGACGTTTCTCCGGGAGAAAAGCTCGCCGACGCCGACTTGATAGGCATTCCGTATCGGCTGATCGTGAGCGAGAAAACCGGCAAGAAAATAGAATTGAAGAAAAGGACTGAAAAGAAAACAACACTGGTGAACTATGAATATCTTCGGAAAATTTAGCAAAGATGTCGGCATCGATCTCGGAACGACCAACACTTTAATCTATCTCAAGAACAAGGGGCTTTTGGTGAACGAACCGACCATCGTGGCCGTCAACAACAAGACCGGCCAGATCGTGGCTATCGGCAGCGAAGCCAAAAAAATGCTCGACCGGACGCCCCAACACATCGACGTCGTAAAGCCCCTGACCGGAGGAGTGATCTCCGATTTCGAGATGACCGAAGAGGTTATCAAATACCATCTTCGGAACCTGAGTGAGGGCATTTTCAACCGTTACGGATTGGCCGTGCTCGGCGTGCCGACCCACTTAACCGAAGTCGAAAGAAAATCTGTCGAAGACGCGGCTCTTTCCGCTGGCGTTTCCAAGGTCTACCTGATCGAAGAGCCGATTGCCGCCGCCTTGGGCGCGCGCCTGCCGGTGGAGGATCCGACCGCCAACATGATCGTCGATGTCGGCGGCGGCACCACGGAGATCGCCATCATTTCTATCGGCGGCACGGTGATTTCGAACAGCCTGAAAACCGCCGGTGACAAATTGAACGAAGACATCATCAGATTCATCAGGGACGAATTCAAGCTGGCCATCGGCGAACCCACGGCCGAAGATCTGAAGATTTCCATCGGTTCGGCCATTCCTCTCGACGAAAAGCTCGAAATGACCGTCCACGGACGGGATCTTTCGACCGGCCTTCCGAAAGAAGCGGTCATTAAGAATTCCCACGTGAGGATGGCCATCTCGAGATCTTTGAAAACCATTGCCGAAGCCTCGAAAAGCCTGATCGAGGAAGCGCCGCCGGAACTCGTCGGCGACATTCTCGAAAGGGGAGTCTACATCTGCGGTGGCGGGAGCATGCTTCGCGGATTCGACCAGTATCTTTCGAAAGAAATCGCGAGTCAGGCCACTTTGATCGACGATCCTTTGACTTGCGTCATCAGGGGAGTCGGCATGATCATCGAGGACTTCGGCCACTACGAAAAGATCTTGGACAGCCAGGCCAAGCCTCGCGAGATCAAAATATAGTACAATATAAGTAATCATGCGGAAGAACAATCGCGCGCTTTTATTCACGGCGTTTATCATCGGAGCGTATCTCATTTGCGGCGGAGAGAACGTTCTTTCTCTGCGCCACCGGCTTTTGTCTTTCGCCATGGAGTCCGGCACAAGCGAAATCGACAACTTGAAAATCAAGAACTTGGAGCTTGAAGCCCAGCTTTTAAATTTGAAGATCGGAAACAAGGAAACCGAAGGAGAAAAAGTGGCGGCCAAGGTTTATTCGCTTTATCCTTTCGCCAACCGCTCGGAAATCGTCATCAACAAAGGTTCGAGTTCCGGGGTGGAAGAAGGCATGGCCGTGGTCGTCGAAAACAAGATAATGGTCGGCCGGGTAAAGCGGGTTTATCCGAACTCGGCCGTTGTCCAGACGATTTTCGACAAGGATTTCAAAACCCCGGTCCGCATCGGCGAATCGGAAACCGACGCTTTTTACGACGGCGGATTGACCGCC
The DNA here is from genome assembly GCA_029548485.1 of bacterium. Taxonomy (GTDB): domain Bacteria; phylum Patescibacteriota; class Minisyncoccia; order UBA6257; family Colwellbacteraceae; genus JAMCQZ01. The sequence continues at coordinate 4,429 of JAKPNH010000011.1, read as the reverse complement.
AAATTGAGCCTCATCGATTCCAAAAGCCCGACCAAGGAAGAAGATATGGTTTTTACCGCCGACAAGAATCTTCCCTACGGCCTTGTTTTGGGCAGGGCCGTGAACATCACTTCCGGTTCTCCGCTCAAAGAAGCCCGACTCCAACCGACCTACGAACTCAAGAACCTCCGCAATGTCGTGGTCATTGTTGATTAGCTTCGGCAATCTTCTCCTCGGCCTGGCCGTCGCCGCGAGCTTTTTCTTCAGGAGCTGGTGGCAAAGGACTTTGGTATTTTCGATCGCCGGGTTTTTCGTGAAATTCTATCCAGGATTCGACGTCACCCTTCTCTTTTTTATTTTGTCGGCCGCTTTCGGCAGCTGGCTCGGGGATTTTTTGCGGACGAAGATAAGCTTCGGCTTCGTTATCGCCATCGTCGCCGCGGAAATGATTTTTAATGTTCTGATTTTGATTTGAAATGAAAAAAGGATTCCACGAAATCAATTTCGACGAAATCACCCTGGACACCGAATCCTCGAGGGGTTTTTCCGTGACCGAAAAAGATTTGGACAGGCGGATATTCTTGGGGCTCGGCCTGGTCGCGGCCGTGATCGGGGGCTTGGTTTTCTTCAGGACGGGGTTTCTAAGCATCGTCAAAAACAAGGCTTACGCCGAACGCGCGGACGCGAACATCAACAAAGTGATTATCGAGTCGGCGCCGAGAGGGATTATTCTCGATCGCTACGGAAAGCCGGTTGTCAGGAACACGCCGATACTTAGCGTTTATCTGCGGCCGGCCGAACTCGTCAAACAGAACGAGATGGCTCCGGTGCTCGAAGCCTTGGCCAAGCTCGGCGTCGACCAGAACAAGCTTTTTTCCATATTGAATCAAAGCAATCTTCAGGAGACGGATACCGTTCTGATCAAAAAGGACATTTCCAATTCCGAAGCCATAGATCTGAAAGGAATGGGATTGAATTCGCTTTTCGTGGCCGACGACTTTAAACGGGAATTCGACGAAGCTTTTGCCCACGCGGTGGGCTATACGGGCCTCGCGACGGCCAACGACATCAAGAAGCGCGGCCTTACGGGAAGCGACACCGTCGGGAAAACCGGTCTCGAGGCGGCTTTCGACGAAAGCCTGCGGGGAGTGAATGGCCGGACGATCGTCAGGCGGAACGTCAAAGGAGAATCCCTGGAAGAGAAATCTTTGACCGAGCCGAAAATCGGAAACGACCTTCAAACCACCATCGACGCCGAACTCCAGGAATATTTCTATTGGCGACTCGAAAAAGGAATCAAAGATTTGGACCTCCGGGAAGGGGGAGCCGGCATCGTTTTTGATCCGAAAACCGGCGAGATTTTGAGCCTCATCAGCTATCCGAGTTTCACCCTCGACGAGATACCGAATCTTTTGGACGATCCGAAAAGCCCGATCCTGAACCGGCCGGTCATGGGCAAATACAGTCCGGCTTCGACCGTGAAGCCTTTTTTGTCCATCGCCGCCCTGAAAGAAGGAATCATCAAACCGAGCGATCTCGTCTATTCTTCGGGCGTGCTCGAGGTGCCGAACCCGTATTACCCGGATCAGCCGACGCTTTTTCCGGATTGGAAGCCGCACGGCTGGGTCGACCTTTACGCCGCCATCGCCCGCTCGAGCAACATTTTTTTCTACGCCGTCGGAGGCGGATTGCCGTATAACGAAGATTTGATCCAGGGCGAGACCGATTTCAAGGGATTGGGCATGCCTTTGATCGAAAAATACCTGAAGCTTTTCGGATTCAACGAGAAAACCGGCGTGGAGATTCCGGGAGAAGCGACCGGATTCATTCCTTCTCCTTCGACCCAGAAAGAAAGAACCGGCATCGCCTGGAGATTGGGAGACACCTACCAGGTTTCCATCGGCCACGGAGATTTGAAAATCAGCCTCCTCGAACTCGTTCGGGCCTACGCTTCGATCGTCAACGGCGGCTTGATCTACAAACCGCATATCGTTTCGGGGAGCGAGCCGGAAGTAGTCCGCGATATTTCTTATCTCGAGCCGGAAATGCAGACGACGTTGAAGGGAATGTCGGACGCGGTTTACAAATCCTACGGCACCTGCACCAGCCTGGCGGATCTCGATTACCAAAGCGTCGCCAAGACCGGAAGCGCTTCGGTCCTGGACAACAAAAAAATAAACGCCATTTTCGTCGGTTGCGGGCCGATGCCGGTCGAAGACTACCCGTCGATCTGCGTTCTGGTACTTGCGGAAAACGCGAAAACGAGCACTACCAACGCCGTTCCGATCGGACGCGACGTGCTCGACTGGTATTACAAGAACCGGGTGGGAAAATCCGCGGACTCGATAACAACGGGAAACGTCTCGGCGGAATGATATATGTTATACTGAAACCATTATGTCCAAATCCTTAAAAATATTTCTGATCGTTCTTCTCGTGCTCGCGGTCGGGGTTTTCGTCGGATGGAGGGAGGGATGGTTCGCTTCCTTCAGGTTATTCTCTTCGGGGATATCGAAGCCGGGGACGTGCCTTCTGGTCGAAGAAAAATACTGTTCCGAGGCCCGATTTATCTATTTTGAAGAAGCGAGGGATCCGATTCTCGGATTCAAGATTCTCGCCGGAGCGCCGGTTTTCGCTCCGACAGACGGATCAACGGCGCCGATATCCATGGACAATCCGAGCAGCCCCAACAGCCCTTATTCCGGCATTTTACTGCGCCATTTCGTCATACCGAATTCGACCGCCGGACTTATCAGCGTCAATGTCCTCGCCAATCCTTTATCCGATATGAATCAGAACTCCGAAGCGCAAAAAGGGGATGTTTTGGGATATGTTTCGGAAAATACGGTTGACGCTTTCGGGGATTACAACTTGATCGTGAGCATCGAGAATCAAGCTTTATTCCCGGGCACGGTTTATTCGAACACCAATCTCTACATCGAAGACAAGTTGGGAATTTAAACTCTATCCAGCCGTTTGTTTCCTTTGACAAATCAGCCTATTTATGCTATAAAAAAAGCATAAGCAGTGGTTTAACAACTGCTAATCTCTTAAGGAGGGAGCAAAGTTGAGAAAAGGAAAGACTCGGAAGATCTTCGTGTTCGTCATCATCTTTTGTTTTATACTCACCTCGATTCTCGTCTTTGTTCCCAAAGGCGAGACACCTATCCTGGAAGATCCGATTGCGGAGAAGCCGGATCCGACTAAACCCGTCGATCCTGTGGAGCCAGCTAAACCGGAGACACCGACTGAGCCGATAAAGCTTAGTCCGGTAAGGTTTGAAAAGCCTGACTACTATGAATACTGGAAGACTACCGACCCAACCACTCAAGTTGACTTTCCTATACTACTCTGCAGATTCTCAACAGAAGCGGTAAGGACTGGCAGCGTTGAGGTCACGCTCGCAAAGGACGCGACTGTATATGGAGGAGTTAGAGATAGTATTACTGGGGAAAGCTCTCTAACGCTCGAGTGGCCGGATCTTGCGATGATAATTTGCGGTATCAATCTGACGCAAGAACTACAAGAGAGCTTCGCCACTAAAGTGATTCCGGAAGATATAGAGGTCACTCTCGAGATGATCAAAGACCTTTATAGAATTGAACTGAAGGCAGGGACTCTTCTCGGGACGGTCGGTGCTCCACTCCTTAATGACTGGGCGGGAGCTAATTTGATAATTGTTATTGTCTCGGACAATAACAGCTCTATCGAAGATGCTCTCACCAACCTTATGACTGCACTCTAATAACCCTCGTCTAAAAAACGAGGGTTATTCTTTAGTTATGATATAATAAATCCAATGAAAAAGATTATCCTTCTTACGATTTTATTTGTTGGATTTCTATCAATAGATTTCCAAGTAACTCAGGCCCAACTAACCCAATGCCTTGAAGGAGACTTTCCTCCGGACAGCTATTTTCAATGTATAAACGGACAAATCTGCCAAGGAGATGAATGTATCTCGTATGAGGAAGTCCCAGAAACATACACTCCTTCAAGTAACATCTTGGATTCTGTCGAAGAAGAAGTCTGGTACCAAAGAGAGTATAGTCGATGGCAAGATACAGAAGGTAAAGAAGGCTGCCACCCATATACCACTTGTGTCACTTCGTATAGCGCCAACAGCACCGGCGGCTGTCCCGGAACTTCCTGCGGACAAGTGGGAAGAAATTTGGGAATATCTGGATCGGAGAATCTGCTTCCATGGGGTAAATATCAAATTGAAGAATGTAAATTTCCTCTTTTAGCCAGGGTTTCTATACCTTATACTGTGTATTTTTACCGCATCACTTCCCGTCTCTACTCTCTCGCCGACAAATGCACCAACATAGCTTCTTCCAACCAATGTCTCGTCAACGAACAAAATAAGGGTCTCTGGTCAGGTTCCTGCGAAGGAGGCTCCGGAAACTTCTACAAATGCTGCTGCAACAACCAAACCAACAGTCCGGTA
>JAKPNH010000003.1 GCA_029548485.1 bacterium | reverse complement strand
GACCTCGAAGCCGATCCGCAATGCGTTCCCGTAAGATCTGCGAATTACCAATCAAATCTTTCTTGGGAAATCGATGTTGGAGACAGTTGCGGCGAGGGCGAAGAACCCACCAACAACAATTTCTCCTGTACAGCCTGCAACATGCCTACTCCGACCACTTTGACCGGAAGTACCACGGTTTCTCCGACGAGAACCACCGAATACGGTATTTCCTGCACCAGAGCTTCTTACAGGTGCTGTTGGGAGGAAACCAGACAAGAAGAATGTAATTGCGTCGGCGAAGGAGAAAACAGGGTCTGCCAAACCTGCCCAGTAACAGTGGAAGAATGCGATTCCGGACACGGCACTTCCAGGCAATCCGACAGCGTGACCATCCGCGTCGTCGGAAAACCGGAAACTTCCTTCACTGCCAATCCGATGGATATCCTCTATTCTTCCGGAGAAATAGGGCTAAGGAAGTATTCCAGCCTCCGCTGGACCTCGACCCTCCCCAATCCGAGTTTCGCCTCGGTGGCCTGCACCTTGTCCGGAGACGGAAGAACCTACAACGGCTTGGATCCTTTCGATTCTCTTGATGTCGCTCCCCTACAAACCACCATCTATTCTTTAAGATGCCGGAACGAAGACAACATCGATTCTTCCTGCTACGTCGATTCGGACCAAAAACAAGCCACGGTCCGGGTTTTCGGAGCCGGAATAGAGGAACAAAGGCCTCCGCAGATACCAATGATCGATCTCGAGAATCTGATGGGAAAAATCATCGAAGCTTTGGGGCTGAAAAAATAAAAAAGCTCCCCGCCTGAAATCAGCGGGGAATCTTAAACTCTTTCCAATCAAAGACCGAAGGAGCACGGCGGTTCATGAACTCGTTGTGCGTTCGATCGTCGTCCGTAATTAGTATTTCTCTTTTGAGACAATCGACGCAGACTCTCGCCTGCCGGCCGGAAAGCGATCGCGGCATGGTGGCGCTCCAAAGCGGGATCGGGTTTTCGCAGGAATTCACGAATCTCCGGAAAAGCGACGACAGATATTCTCCGAGTTCGGCGTCGAATCGGACGACGCTCTCCGGAGAAACGATGATGGCGAAAGAACCGATTTCCATCGATCCGACCTCCTTCCGTATGAAAGAACCCGTTAAAAATAATATCCCGAAAAGCCGATGTCAATGGCCGAACATAAAAGTTATAATGGAAAAGTGAAATTCGGCAAAACGGATAAAATAAAATTCTTGGCCGCGGTTTTGGCGGCGACGGCCGTATTCCTCATCAATCCGAAGCTCATCACGACGGAAAAAGACAAAAACGCTCCGGAAATCAACCGCCGGCTGCTCGCCTGGGGCAATACGGCCCTCGAATCGCCCCGGCGAATCGACACGATCGTCATCCACACCTCGTACAACGCCTGGGGGCGCGATCCCTTCGACGTCGAAGGGATCATCAGGCAATACAAATACTACGAAGTGGCGCCCCATTTCTTGATCGACCGGAAAGGGCAAATCCACGAACTTTCTCCGGTAGAGAATGTCGCCGACCACGCCGGACGCGCCCAAATGCCGGACGGCCGGAAAAACGTCAACGATTTTTCCATCGGCATCGAACTCGTGAACAAACCGGACACTTACATGACGAGGGACCAGTACGATTCCCTGGCCGGGCTGATCAAGGATCTCGGCAAGAAATACCCGATCGAGCACATCGTCGGCCACGACGAGATCACCACCATCGACAAGACCGATCCCTGGAATTTCGAGTGGGAAAAGCTGAATTATTTGCTTTATTTCGAAAGCGGCCGCTAAGACATCATTTCCCTCAAGCCGCAATAAGGGCAGTCTTTTTCCCCGCATCTTTTGTCCCAGAAATCGAGTTCCAGTATTTCCCGGCCGGTTCTTACGGCCAGCTCTTTCAAGGCGTCGGCTTCTTCGTCCGCGATCTCGAATCTTTCCCGATGATAATTCCCCTTCTGGTCCGGTTCGACGAAATCGACTTCGGCGTATTCCATCCGGTATTTCGCGTCTTTGAATCCATCCAAAAGCAGTTTGTAGAAAACGAGCTGGCGCTTGATGTCGCCTTTGGAATCCTTGGTGCCGCCTTCGATATGCTTCCGGGATTTCGGGCGGCCGGTCTTGAAATCGACGACAACGACTCCGGAACCCAAAATATCCATCCGGTCTATTTTGCCGTTGATTTTGACGTCTTTATCGATCTCGACGCCTTTGATATTGAATTCCAAAAGCGAATTCCTCGGCCAGGAGCCGTCGTATTGGTCGAAATAACCGGCCAGGGCTTTCTTGCCTTTTTCCAAAGAGGCCTCGAAATCGTTTTCCGACAAAGGCTCTTTTTTCAGATGGTAGACGAACCTTTCGATGAAGAAATCCTTGTCCACCGGGCCTTCGCGCAAAGCTCCGAAAAAGTCCCGGAGCGCGCCGTGGACGGCCGTGCCGTACATCTGGTGTTTGGTCTTGGCTTTGGGGATCCGGAAAAGGTTGGTGTAAAAATACTGCCAAGGGCAGGACAAGTAATTGTTCAAAGCGGTGACGGAAAGGCCGTTCCTCAAAAAGAGTTCCCGGATGAAATCCTTGTCTTTGACGCTCACCTTCGGGCGCGACGATTCCTGGAAAATCATTTCGCGGTGGCTGTCGAACTTCTCTTCGTAATCCTTGACGTCGATTTTTTCGGTGAGTTTCGGGTCGATCTCCGAAATGAATTGCGAAGGAAGCTGCTCCCGGCCGTCCGGAGCGGTATTCGAATAAGAAATGGCCACCTCTTTCCTCGCCCGGGTCAAAGCCACGTAAAAAAGCCGGCGTTCGTCGTCGAGGCCGTTCGCTTCTCCCGGATTCCGGTCCAAAAGGGAAAAGATCTTCGGAGGCAAAGGAAGGTAGTTCGGCTGGCGCTTGTTTCCCCAATGGTTGTTTCTGGCGTTCACGATGTAAACGCAGTCGAATTCCTGGCCTTTCGATTTGTGGGCAGTCATCAGCCTCACTCTCTTGGCGAGCCTCGACATATTGCCTTTTTTCAGGAGCACGTTGTGCTCGGCGAGCATTTCCAAATATTCGAGGAAATCTTTAAGCTTGGCGGATTTGTGCTTTTCCAAGAAATCTTTCATTTCCCGGAATAGCCCGGAAATCTTGTCCATCTCCTCGATGACGTTTTCTCCTTGGAGCGCGGATGCCAAGAATCCCGATTCCCTGACGACGATCTCGAAAAACTCGGTCAGGGTTTTGTTGCGGCTCAATATGAGCCAGCGGGACATTTTCCCGAAAAATTCGAGCGACTTTTCCGGCGCGGACAAGCCGATCGACTTCATGGTTTCCGCATCGCGGCTCACGTCGAAAACCGACACTTTGTTCCGATTGGCGTATTCCACGATTTTGTAGATGTCGATCGGAGGAATGCCCAAGAAATCGATGTGCATCGCCTCGAGGAACTTTCCTTGGTCGCCGAAGCAATCGATCGCCTGGAGCAAGAGGACGATTTTTTGGATATTCAGATCGGACAGGACGTCTTGGTCGGATTCGATGATGTAGGGAACGCCGATTTTATCCAAAGCCTCGGCCACCGGAAAGGCGTCTTTGTTTTCCCGGTAGAGAACGGCGATTTCGTTCGGAGCGTGTCCGTTCTCTATTTTCTTCTTTATTTCTTCGGCCACGAACCGGTTTTCCGTTTCCGGCTTGGAAAATTCGAGGAGGCCGATTTTCTTTTCCGGATAATCGGCCTGGGCTTTCAAGGGCTTTTCTCCGTGGATCAGGCTTTCGGCGCTTTCCAAGATCGACTGCGTTGAACGGTAATTCTCCTCGAGGGCGATCAATTCGGCTTCGGGATACAAAGATTTGAAATAAAGGAAATTCTCGATGCTCGCTCCCTGGAACCGGAAGATGGCCTGCTTTTCGTCCCCGACGACGAAGATGTTCGGGTTCTCGTGGAAACCGCAGAGCATTTCCAAGATCCGGTTCTGGCTGTTGTTGGTGTCCTGGTGCTCGTCGACCAGAACATACTGGTATTCTTCCTGGAGCCGAAGCAAAAGATCGCCGTTTTCTTCGAGCGTCCGCAGGACTTCCATGATCATGTCGCTGTAATCGTAAAGCTTTTCTTTGCGGAGGCGCTCTTCGTATTTTTGGTAGAAAAAGGCCAGGTCTTTGTTCTTGTTCATCCGCCGGAGAAGATCCTGGTATTTGCCCCTCATCTTTCCCTTGTGCGGTCCTTTTTCGTAGATCAAGTCGTCGATTTTCTCGAAAGCCGCGGCTTCGTCTTCAACCGCTTCCTTGAACTTTTCCACGGAAACGCCTTCGCGCTTCAAATCGTTCAAAGCCCTCAAGATCGGCCGGAGATAATAGAAGACGTCGCCGAAAGGCTTCAGTTCTTTCAAGGGCAGATTCTCGATCAGATCCTCGACGATCCTTATCTGGTCGACCTCGCTGATATTCTCCGAACCGATGATCATCGGGAATTCTTCCGGATAATTCTTGATGATGTCGTTGCAGAATCCGTGGAAAGTGCTGATGGAAACCCCGTAGGCCGGAGAGCCGATGAATTCGATGAGGCGCTTGCGCATCGAAGCCACGCCGGCCTCGGTAAAGGTGAGGGCGAGTATATTTTCCGGCTCGGTGTCGGTCCGACGCAAAATATTGGCTATTCTCAAAGTCAAAATCTGGGTCTTTCCCGTGCCCGGACCGGCTATTACCATTACTGGGCCTTCGATCGCGTCCACGGCCTGTTTTTGGGCCAAATTGAGGCGTTTGTAAGCCAGTTCAAAGCTGTCCATTAGCTTTAATATACCTCGGTTTGGGCCCGGAGAGAAACCGGCTTAATCGCCTCGGCTTTCCCTCGCCGCTTTCCGGCGGTCGTTTTCCGTCAAATGTTTTTTCCTGATCCTGATGCTCTTCGGAGTGATCTCCACGAGCTCGTCGTCATGGATGTAATCCAAAGCGTTTTCCAAAGTGAGCTTCAAAGGCACTTCGAGCTGATCTTGCAATCCGTCGTTTTTGGCGCGGAAGTTGGTCAGCTCCCGGCTGCGGCAGACGTTCACCAGTTCGTCGCGGGATTTGGCGTTTTCTCCGACGACCATTCCCTCATAGACCTCCACTCCCGCTCCCATAAAAAGCTTTCCCCGGCCTTGGGCGGCCACCAGGCCGTAATTGTTGGTAGTGCCGGTTTCGGTGGAAACGATCGAGCCGCGGTTTTTATCGGCCAGGTTGCCTTTATAGGGCTCGTATCCCAAAAACAGACTGTTCATTATTCCCTGCCCCTTGGTGCTCGTCATAAAGGCGTTGCGGACCCCGATAAGCCCCCTCACGGGGATCTTGAAGTCCATCTTGGCCGTATGGTTGTCGACTTTCATGTCTTTCATCAGGCCGAGCCTTTGGCCCATCATTTCGATGACAATGCCCGCGTAATCCTCGGGGACTTCGACGGAAACAAGCTCGACGGGCTCGTTTTTTTCGCCGTTCTCTTCTTTGAAAATCACCTGCGGCTTGGAAACTTCCAACTCGTAGCCTTCGCGCCGCATTTTTTCTATAAGGATGGCGAGGTGCAATTCTCCGCGGCCGGAAACCGTCCAATGATCGGCCGCGTCCGTATCTTCGACTTTCAAGGCGACGTCCGTCTCCAGTTCTTCCGCGAGCCTTCCTTTGATATTGCGGGAAGTGGTGTATTCTCCCTCCTTGCCCGCGAAAGGCGAGGTGTTCACCCCGAAAGTCATTTTGATCGTCGGTTCGTCGATATGGATAACGGCTAAAGGCTTAGGGTTGTCCAAATCGGCGATGGTTTCGCCGATCGAAACATCCGCTATTCCCGAAACGGCGACGATCTCTCCGGGCTTGGCTTCGGGAACGTCGACTCTGTTCAAGCCCTCGAAAAGCATCACGTTTCCGATCTGCGCTTTTTTTATCTCTCCCCGGCGGTTGATGTGGCTCACCCACAAGCCCTTTTTGAGCGTTCCCGAGTAAAGCCGGCCGACGGCGATTCTTCCCCGGTAATTGTCGTATTGGAGGTTGACCGTAAGCATTTGGAGCGGCTCGTTCTTTTCCGCTTTCGGAGCCGGGATATGGCGCAAAATCGCCTCGAACAAGGGCTCGATGTTTTTCATCGCGGCCAAGTCGGAAGACGCGCCGGCCTTGCCTTCCACCGCCGAAGCGTAAACGACCGGGAACTCGATCTGTTCGTCGGTCGCCCCGAGCTCGATGAAAAGATCGTAGGTGGCGGAAAGGGCCCAGGCCGGACGAGCGTCGGGCTTGTCTATCTTGTTGATGACGACGATTATCTTGTGTCCGGCTTCGATCGCTTTTTTCAAGACGAATTTGGTCTGGGGCATGGGCCCTTCTTTGGCGTCGATCAAAAGCAAAACGCCGTCGACCATCCTCATGATCCGCTCCACCTCTCCGCCGAAATCCGCGTGTCCCGGAGTATCCACGATATTGATCTTCGCGCCTCCGTACCTGATCGAAGCGTTTTTGGAAAAAATGGTTATTCCCCGCTCCCGTTCGAGCTCGTTCGAATCCATGATCAAATCAACCGGGTTGTCGGTCTTTATCTTGAAATTTTCCGATTGCTTCAACAAAGCGTCCACCAGGGTGGTCTTGCCGTGGTCGACGTGGGCGATGATGGCGATATTTCTCAATTCCATGTTTGAAAATAATAAAAAAGGCCTCTTTTGGTCGGTCAGTGGCCTTTTTTAACTATGGAAGAATACGATGTTTTTAGGAGAAAAGCAAACCGCGGCCATTGGTTTCGGGAAGAAGTTCATAAAAAAACCGCCTCCTCACAAGGCGATTTTTTGTATTCCTTTATTCATTATAACAAACCCGCAAAACAAAGGAAACCCGCAAGCCCTGATTTATCCACAGCCCTTAGATCTCGAGGTATTTCCGGATGACGATGACGCTCGAGATGACGCCGATGCCGACTCCGAAAAGCAAATTGTATCCCAAGAACTTGAAGAACGATCCGAGGAAAAATCCCCAAAGATTCATGTCGGTGATGAAAACGGAAATGTAAGGCGAAGCCGCGTAGATAAATGGCGCCATGATAATCATGGCCGCGAGAACGGCGATGATGCCGTAAACGATTCCGACGATGATGTACGGCCCCCGGATAAAGGCGTTCGAAGCGCCGACGAGCCGCATGATGGCAATCTCTTCCTTGTTCGAATAAATGGCGAGCAAAATGGTGTTGAAGGAAATGATGATGGCAACGGTGGCGCAGACCAAAGTGAGCAAGACGCCTATCCGCCGGCTAAGGCTCAAAACTTTGGCCAATCTGTCGATGACCACCTGGTTCTGGCTGTAGCTTACTTCCTGGATGATGTTCTGCGAAGCGTCGCCTTCGAGAAAACCGGCGATCAAGGAGTACTGGTTCGGATCCTGGGCTTTGATGTTCAAAGAGGCGCGCAGAGGATTTTCTTCGAGTTCTTCGATCGCCTGGGAAATGGTCGGATCGTCGGCGTGCCTCTCCCTGAAAAGCTCAAGGGCCTCTTCTTTGGAAATGTAGTCCACGGATTTAACCTCGGACAGAGTGAGTAGGGCTTCTTTCAGCTTCAGGATCTCGTCTTCCGGAGCGTTCGACACGAAATAGACGCTGATGTCGATCTTGTCCTGGACGGCGTTGATCGCCTGCCGGCCGATCTCCCCGAAAAGCATCATTCCCTGGAAAACGATCACCGCGAGTAAAAGCACGAGGATGGTGGCGAAAGACACCAGGCCGTTTCTCCAGAAGTTCTGGAATCCGTATTTGATGATCCGAGCTAAAGTGGTAAACATTTTCAATTGGAAAAGAAATTAAGTCAGTATGTATTTTCCTTTGTCTTCGTCGCGGATGACCATGCCGTCGTCGAGGCTGATGACCCGGTGTTCGAGCTGGTTCACGATATCCTTGTTGTGGGTGGCGAGGACCACGGTCGTGCCGAGCTCGTTGATCTTCAAAAGCAGGTTGATGATGCCCCAGGTGTTCACCGGATCGAGGTTTCCGGTCGGCTCGTCGGCGATGATGACGTCCGGCTGGTTGACCATGGCTCTCGCGATCGCCACCCGCTGGCGCTCTCCTCCGGAAAGCTCGTGGACGTAATTCCGCATTTTCTTGCCGAGTCCGACGAGCTCCAGGGACTGGGGAGCGGCCTCGTCGATGTCTTCCTCGGAACGGCCGGCCACCTCCATGGCGAAAACCACGTTCTCGTAGGCGGTTTTCTTGGGCAGAAGTTTGAAATCCTGAAAAATGATGCCCATGCGCCGCCTCACTTCCGGCAGCTCGTGGCCTTGGAGCTTGTTGATCTCGTACGGCCCGAAAACGATCCGGCCCTTGGTCGGCTTGTCTTCGCCTATCAAAAGCCTGACCAGGGTCGATTTTCCGGCTCCGGAGCGTCCGACCAAAGAAACGAATTCCTTAGGCTCTATCTTGAAACTGATATCTCTTAAGACCTCGTGGTTGTTATAGGTCTTCGAAACATTGCTGAATGTAATCACTTTTGGGTTTGGTCTAATTTTAACTCGGCTTCGACGAATACATCAAGGTTGCCGTCAAGAACCTCTTCCGCCCGTCTTGACTCGGCCTTGGTCCTGTGGTCTTTGACCAGTTTATAGGGATGCAGGGTGTACGATCTGATCTGCCTGCTCCATTCGGGTTGGACTTTCACCCTCAAGTTGTCGAGGGTCGTTTCCCGGCGGTTTTCCATTAATTTGGCCAGTTTTGATTTCAAAAGGATCAAAGCCCGTTCCTTATTTTGGATTTGGGAGCGTTCGGCCTGGGACGCGGCCACGAGCCCGGTCGGCAGATGGACCAGCCGGACCGCGGTTTCCACCTTGTTGACGTTTTGTCCTCCGGGGCCGGACGAGCGGAAGAATTCGGTTTTTAGGTCGCTCTCCGGAATCCGGATCTTGTCCGCTTCGAATTTCTTGAGTTCGGGCAAAACTTCCACCAAAGCGAAGGAAGTGTGCCTTAACTTTTTGGCGTCGTAAGGAGAAATCCGCACCAGCCGATGGACGCCGGATTCGTTTTTTAAAGTATCGTACGCTCCCGAGCCTTCGATTTCGATGACGTTGTCGTGAATCTCGCGCCATTTCCAGCCGCGCCTTTTGGCGTAGCCCTGGTACATTCTCGTAAGCATCCGCGCCCAGTCTTTGGCGTCGTCTCCGCCCACTCCGGGAAGAATGGATACGGTGATTGTTTGGTTTGGCGATGAATCCATAAATATGATTGTTTTGAGCCGAAGGTGAGAATCGGACTCACGACCTGCCGTTTACGAGACGGCCGCTCTGCCACTGAGCTACTCCGGCCTGATTTTCTTTAATGCCAATATAGGGTAATATAAACGCATTATATCATCAATGGCTGACATTCTCGAAGTAAACAACCTCTCGATTTCCTTCGGTAGAATAAAGATCCTTTCGGGTTTGAGCTTTTCCGTCAAAGAAGGAAGCAGCTTGGCGGTCATCGGCCCGAACGGCGCCGGAAAAACGCTGCTTTTCAAGGCTTTGATCGGAGCCGAAGCCCATTCCGGCGAAGTCAAATGGAAGCCGGGAGTCAAAATCGGCTACATCCCCCAGAAGCTCGATTTGGAAAGGGATCTGCCGGTGACGGCTTTCGAGCTTTTGTATTCCAAGGCCAAAACCATGGGCCTCGGATCGAAAGAAGTCGAAGAAGCCATCGAATTGGTTGATCTTTCTTTGGCCGACTCCAAACAGCCGGTCGGCAATCTCTCCGGCGGTCAGTTCCAGCGGACGCTCATCGCTTTCGCCTTGATCGGCGATCCGGATGTGCTTTTGTTCGACGAACCGACCGCCGGCGTGGACGCTCCGGGCCAGAACAAAATCTACGAATTGATCAACCGTCTGAAAAAAGAAAAGAATTTAACCGTGCTTCTCATTTCCCACGATTTGACCCTTGTCTACGAATACGCCGACGAGGTTTTGTGCCTGAACCGCGAAAAAATGTGCTTTGGCGAACCGCGGAAAGTGCTCGAGCCCAAAGCCCTCGAAGAACTCTACGGGTCGCCGCAAAAATATTACATCCACGATGAACATCGACATTAATTATCTCATTCTTTCGACGATCATCGCCGCGGCCGCCGGGCTTATCGGCTGCTTCGCCTTGATGAAGAAAATGACCCTGGCCTCGGACGCCTTCGGCCACATCGCTTTGCCCGGCTTGGGGCTGGCCATTCTTTTCGGGATAAATCCGCTCGTGGGCGGAGCGGCAGCGCTTTTGATAGGAGCCGTATTGATCTGGCTCGTCGAGAACAAAACCAAGATTTCTTCCGAAGCCATCATCGGAGTCATTTTTTCGGCCAGTTTGGCCATCGGAAGCCTGATCACTCCGGAAGAGCACCTGATCGAAGCGCTTTTCGGCGGATTCCAAAAAATCGATTCCGCGGAATTCGCGATCGCGGCTTTGATCAGTCTCGGCGTCATCGCTTTTATCCTAAAAAACAAGGAAAAACTGGTGATTTCCCTCATTTCCCAGGATCTGGCCGCCACCTCGAACATCGACGTCAAAAAACTGAACCTTTATTTCATATTGTTCTTCGGGCTGACGGTCATCCTGGGCTTGCGTTATTCCGGAGCGCTTCTCATGGGATCGCTCGTCATTGTTCCGGCGGCGGCGGCCAAATACATCAGCCGCAGCCTGAAAACAATGCTTTCCGCGGCCGCAGCCATCTCCGTTGTCTCCACTTTTTCCGGGCTTCTCGTCGCTTCCAAAATGGATCTATCGGCCGGGCCCGGACCGATCATCGTCATCATCGCCAGTTTGATTTTCTTCGCCGGGCTGATCCTCAAGCCGAAAAATTAAATCCCCGCTTCTAAAGCGGGGTGTTTCTTATTGTTTTCTCGTTCTCTTTTTTTGCCGTTTTCCCGCGGCGGCGACAAAAGCCGCGAAAAGCGGATGCGGCTCCATGAACCGGCTTTTGAATTCCGGGTGGGCTTGGGTGGCCACGAAAAACGGATGCGTTTTTTCCGGAAGCTCGATGAATTCCACGAGTTCTTTGCTCGGCGACACGCCGCTAAAAACCATTCCTTTCCCTTCGATCTCTTGGTGATAAGCCGGGTTCACCTCGAAGCGGTGCCTGTGTCTTTCTTCGATCGCTCCCTTGCCCTTGTGCCAGGGCAAGTATATTTTCCAAAGCAAAGTTCCTTTTTTGATTTCCGCCGGATAGCTGCCCAATCTCTGGGTGCCGCCCAGTTTCTTCAAATCCTTTTGGGAATCCAGGATATCGATCACCGGATGATCGGTTTTTAGGCCGAATTCGGAGCTCGCCGCGTCTTTCCATCCGAGCACGTTCTGGCACCACTCGACGACGGCGATCTGGAGCCCGTAGCAAAGCCCCAAGAAGGGCACTTTGTTTTTCCGGGCGAATTCGATGGCTTTGATTATTCCCGGAACTCCGCGGTAGCCGTATCCTCCGGGAACGACGATTCCCGAAACCTTCTTCAACTTCTCCATCATGTCCGGTTTCTCGGAATCAATGGGAACGATCTTCACGGAAACGCTGTTCGCGGCTCCGGCGTGGCGCAGGGCTTCGTTCACCGAAATATAGGCGTCCGGATGATTGTGGTATTTGCCGACCAGGCCGATGACCACTCTTTTTTTAGAGAGCATCCGTTTATACTGCTTTTTCCACCGATCCAAACCGCATTTCTTGTTCTTGATCCCGAAAATGTCGAGGGTCGCTTTCAAAAGGCCTTTCTTTTCCAAAGCCAGCGGAATCTCGTAGATGTTGACGGCGTCGAGCGCTTCCACCACCCGGCTCCGGGGAATGCTGCAGAAAAGAGAAATCTTCTGGAGATTGTCTTCTTCGACCGGACGCTTGGCGCGCACGACGAGCATGTCCGGCTGCAATCCCAAAGACAGCATCGCCCGCACCGAATGCTGGATCGGTTTGGTTTTCGCTTCGTCCGAGGGGAAAACGTAATCGATTTTGACCACGTGGATGTTGGCGAAGCGGTTCTCCGTTTTGAATTTCAAAGCCATCTGCCGCATGGCTTCGGCGAACGGCTGGATTTCGATGTCCGCGCCCATGGTGCCGCCGATTTCGACGATGAGGAAATCCGGATTTTCCGTCTCCGCCATTTCGAGGATGCGGCGCTGGATCTCGTCGGTGATATGGGGAACGAACTGGATCGTCTTACCGAGGAACGAGCCGTTCCTTTCCTTGTCGAGCACGGACCGGAAAACCGAACCGCTCGTGAAATTGGATTTCTTGGTCAAGGGCACCGAGGTGAACCTCTCGTAATGGCCGAGGTCGAGATCGGTTTCGGCGCCGTCGTCGGTCACGAAAACCTCTCCGTGCTGGAAAGGATTCATGGTGCCGGCGTCTTCATTGAGATACGGATCTATTTTTATTTGCCGGATGGAGTAGCCGCAGGAAATCAAAAGCCGGCCGAGGCTCGAAGCGACGATGCCTTTCCCGATGCCGGAGATGACTCCTCCGGTGACAAAAACGAACCTGGTTTTGTTCTTTTTCGTTCGGGATTTGGGCTTCATTATTCGTCGCTGATTTCTCGGATATGTAAAACTTTCTCCATTATACACCCGGGGGCAAACCGGGCAAACAAGAGGCGGCTGTGGTTAACTTTAGGGCGTTTCTGAGCGGGATACGGGAATCGAACCCGCGTCTCAACCTTGGGAAGGTCGTATATTGCCACTATACTAATCCCGCTTATTCCCCTTGTTTGGGAACGACGATGATGGATTTTTCTCCGGGGAACTTGTAGTTGAACCTTTCGCGCAAAGCTTTCAGAAGATTTTCCGGAATGCTCAAATAGCTCACTTCCGCCTCCAATTCTTCGTTTTCTTCCCGGAGCGCTTCGGCTTTAGTTCTGAGCTCGGTGTAATTGCTTTTGACTCCAATATAGGCCTGGTAAATGCCATAGAGTTCGAAGCCGGCGGCGAAAATAAGCGCGGCCAAAAGCACGGTGATCGCGATTTTCCACATCTCGATCGTATTTTAACCGAGAATTATTTTTTCAACAATTCCTTGAAAATCTCCGGCGAGATGGTTACCCGGCCCGACGCCTGGAGCCTCTTTTTGCCGGCTTGCTGCTTTTTCCAAAGCTTCATCTTGCGGCTACGGTCTCCGCCGGTCTTTCCGAAATAACCGAGCTTTTTTTGCAAGGCCGGAATGGTTTCGCGCGCCACGATTTTTCCGGCCACGGCCGCCTGGATCGGCTGGACAAAAAGTTGTTTCGGAAGAAGATTCTTCAATTCTTCGACCGTGGCCCTCGCCACGTGGTCGAGCTCGTCCTTGTAGACGATTCTCGTGAGTCCCGGGACGATCTCGTTCGCCACCAAAATCTGCATTTTGGCCACCTTGGCTTCTTGCCAGCCGGAAATCTCGTAACTGAAAGAGGCGTATCCCAAAGATACCGATTTTAAGCGGTCGTCGAAATCGGAAATAAGCTCGGACAAGGGCATTTTCGCGGAGATGACGATCCGGTCGTCTATCACCTCGGTTTCCATAATCTCCATCCGGAAAACGTCTTTCAGCCCCAAGACCCGGCCGAGATAAACCCGGGGGACGATTATTTTCAAATCAACCACCGGCTCTTCGGCTCCGAGGTTGTCGTCCGGGAAGTCTTTCGGGCTTTCCACGGATTTTATTCCGGATTTGGTTTTGACGCGGTAAGCCACCGAAGGAAAACTGGCGATGACCGGCAAATCGAACTCGCGGTTCAGCCGTTCGGTCGCGATCTCGAAATGCAGCCTTCCCAAAAATCCGGCCTTGAATCCCCGGCCCAGGATTTCGCTGTAATCTGGCTCGACCGAGATCGAAGAATCGACCAATCGCAATTTGTTCAAGGCGGCTTTCAAGTCGTCGTATTTGTTCCCCTCGTCCGGATACAAAGACACGAAAACAACGGGTTTCGGAGGATTGTAGCCTTCGAGCGGCCGCGAACCGATGGTGTCGCCGATCCGGAGCACTCCCGGGTCTTTGATGCCGGTCGCGATGTAGCCGATCTCTCCAGGGAGAAGCTTTCCGACGGGTTTGAATTCCGGAGAGAAAATCCCGACTTCTTTGATGTTGAATTTCCTGTCGGCGGCCACCAGGCGCGTTTCTTCTTTGGGGTTGAACTCGCCGGAAAAAACCCGGACATAGGCGATGATTCCTTTGTGGTCGTTGTAGACCGAATCGAAAATCAAAGCCTGCTTGTCGCGGCCGGGTTTCGGAGCCGGCACTTCTCTCACTATGCCTTCGAGCAAACCAGCCACACCTTCCCCGGTTTTGCCGGAAACGCGGTAGATCATTTCCGGAGGTTCGTTCAAAAGGCCGGCCAGCTCTTTTATTTTTTTATCCAAATCCGGCGGATTCAGATCGATCTTGTTAAGGCAGCCGATGATCTTGAGTCCGGCTTTGCGGGCCGTCTCGAAATTGGCCAAGGTTTGCGCCTGGACGCCCTGGGTGGCGTCGACCAAAAGCACCGCGCCTTCGACCGCTTTCAGGGCGCGGGACACTTCGTAGCCGAAATCGCTGTGCCCGGGCGTGTCGATCAGGTTTAAAACATATTCTTTCCCTTCTTTCGGCCGATAAGCCATTCTGACCGGCGTCATTTTGATGGTGATGCCCCGTTCCCTTTCCAGATCCATCTGATCCAGATACTGGGGACGCATCAGCCTTTCGGGAACGGCTCCGGTGATCTCGAGCATGCGGTCGGCCAAAGTCGATTTGCCGTGGTCGATATGGGCGATAATGACGAAATTGCGGATGTTTTCCATCATATGTGTTCCAGGTTCAGATCGATGATCAGGCGCTTCGGCGGATCAGCGGATTCGTAGGCGAAAACAGAGCCTCCGGTTTCTTTGAAAACATATCCCGGAGGAGCCGAAACTTCATATTTCAAGGCCGACTCGACTCCGGATTGCTTTTCGTAGACAAAGCGGAAATGCGGCCTCACCATCGACGGCTGTTCGTAGGAGACGCTCAATTTCCCGGTTTTTCCGGGTTTGACGTCCAGCCAATATCCCAGTATTTTTTTGCCTGATTGGAATCCGGATTCGAAAATCTCGACGTCCGGGTCTTTGGCATAACCGGACTTTACGTAATCCACCTTGGAGCTCACTGTCCGCGTCGTGTTTCCGGAGACTTTCAAGGCTTTGGCGTCTCTCGGAGCAAGAATCTGGATATAATCCTGGTTGGTCGCCTTGTAAAAACTCAATTTCTCGTTTTGCCCGGTATGGGTCCTCGTGATCTCCAGATTGTTCTTGATCGTGCCGTCGGCCGAAAGCTCGCTTTTCAAGGAAATCTCCTGGTTCATGAAAATGTCCGTTTTTCCGCCATTAATGTTGGCGTTTGCGACCGCCAGATAATCGGCGTAATCCCCTTCGGAAAACTTGTAAACCGATCCGGTAATGCTCAAGACCTCGGCCGCGGCGGCGAGCTTCTTGTTCTTGAAATAAACGCGGACGTCTTTCCGGTTCAACGATTCGATGACGGAAGCGAAAAGCTTTTCTTTTTCGGCGTCGTCGAATTGCCTTATTTTCTCCAGGATCTTCGGGGCGAGAACTTTCAGAATCTGTTTGCGGGCCGATCCTTTGGAAGCGGAATTAAGGGAAACTTCTTCCTGGATTTCGTTCAGGAAATTGTCCTTGGTCAAAACGAGCTTGTACTCCGGAAGCTCGATCGGGCCGCAGATTTCCAAAATCCGCTCGACCGCCCGGCTGTTTATGGCGACGACGCCGGTGAATTCCACTCCTTCGTCCTTATAAACCGAAGATCCGCTCAAAAAAGAAATCGTTTTTTCGGCGGACGACGGGAAGTCGAAGAACCAGTTGGCGTCCCTGGCTCCCCAGTCTTTGGCGATCACCTGCAAAGGCTTCGGCGGAACGATCTTTTCCTCGAAATGCTGGTCCGGATAAAAAATATCGTTCACCTCCAGGTTTTCTATTTCCCCGTTTTTGATCGCCACGTCGGCGTAGCTGCCGTTGAAGCCTCCGGCGGGCCTGATCTCGGAAACGTTCTCGAAAAGAAAAATAAGGTGCCCGTTTCCGGAAAGGGTTTCCTTGAGCCCGGAAATCCCGTCTTTGACGGTATAAAGCCCGGCTTGGAGATTAAGATAAACCGGCGAAATCCTTCCGGCAAAACCCAGCTTGGAAACGATGTTCCGCAACGCGGCCGCTTTATTGTTGATCGAGACGATGGTGTTTTCCAGCCGGTCGAGGCTTCGCATGAGCGCTTCTCCGTCTTCGAAAAGCCATTCGAGGCCGTTTTGGCGCAAATCGCTTATTTCCGTTTCCGCGGCGTCGATGTCTTTATTGAAAGCGACGAGATACTCGGGAAAGCGCTGGCCCTCGCCGAGAGAATCGATTCCGGGGAAAATCAAAGGGTTTTCCGATAAAGTCCAGTCGAGCGGTTCGGCTCCGGAAGAAACGCTCCGGCTGCCGATGTTCGACTGGTCGAGGATCCCCGCGATTTTCATGAAACTCTTCTGGAGATCGGCCACGGATTTCATGGTCTCGCTCCGATAATGCAAGAACGATCCGATTCCCAAGGCCGCGATCAGGAAAAAGATCCCCGAAAATATGATTTTCGGAGGAATCCCGCCTCGTTTTCTGGAAAAAGACGAAACTCCGCGGCCCTTGAAAAGGCCGTCGAAGGTCTTTTCTTCGAATTCCCCTCCGGGATTCTTGACGTCTTTGACAACGGCCGGTTTTTTGAAATTATTGTCCATTGGTTTATCCGAGGAAGTTCTCGATGAAAAACCTCAAATCCTCGGCGGTCTTCGCGGTTAAATCATAACCGAAAACCTCGTCGAGCGGTATCCAATCGAAATCCGCTCCTTCGCCGAGCGTCATCTCCGATTTCGGGAGGTCGCTTTCGGCGAAAAATATGTAACGGTGTTGTTGCCGGTCTTCATTATAATAATCCCTCAATGGCTTTATCCGGTTTTCGGGAAGATCGACATCGAGCTCCTCTTTTATTTCCCTTTTCCAGGTCTCGATCGGCGTTTCTTCGTTCTCGCTTAGTCCGCCGAAAAAAGCCCACTTATCCGGATTGAATTCCGCGTCCGGGCTCCGCTTGTGAAGCAAAACGGATTTTGTCCGGGGATCGTAGAAAAACCCTCCGGCGTAAAACTCTTTCTTTCCCCTTTTTTCCATGGCGCCGGTCAAGATTCTTCGAGGATGATCCTTTTCTTGAACGCTCCCCGTTTTTCTGCTTTGGCGCGCTTCGCTTCTTCGAGCTCGCTTTCGGGAAAACCTTTGTAATCGCGAATGGCGTTCAGGACCTCTTGGATATCGGCCAGTTCTTCGATCGATTCGTTTTCGGAAAACTCCTTTATTTCCTCGAGCAGTTTTTCTTTGAGCTTAATCCAATATTCTTTGTCGTCGGCAATATGGATTATTGCTTTGCCGCCTTTGCTTTCGATGATTTCCGGGATCTTATCCCGCACCAATTTGTCGTATTTCATGCTACTTTTTTGATCTTTTATTTTCCGCAACAATGCTTGAATTTTTTCCCGGACTTACAGGGGCAAGGATCGTTCCGGCCGATTTTTTTGCCGGGGAATCGGACCGGTTTAGCAGAAGCCGTCTCCGTTAGCGGCGCCTCCTCGAATTTGATCTTTAAAATATTGTCCGAGATCCATCGGTTGAAATTGCGGACCATGGCGTTAAACATCATATGGCTGTCTCTCCTGTATTCGACCAGAGGGTCGCGCTGGCCGTAGGCGCGGATACGGACGGATTCGATCAAAGATTCTATGTCTTCGAGATGATTCATCCAGAACATATCGAGGATCATGAGGATCACCCGGCGGATTTCCCTGAGATGGTCCAAAGATCGGAGCTGGTTTTCGAAATCCGGAGGCAATTCCGCGCCGGCTTCGGAGAAAGCCGAAGCGATCAATTTTCTCGTGCCTTCGTCGTCCGATTCGAGAATCTCTTGCCGACGGCTATAGATATTGGTCCTTTGCTTGTTCAAGACGTCGTCGTAATCGAGCAGATTCTTTCTGATGTCGAAATTGAATCCCTCAACCTTGCTCTGGGCTTCGGCGATGGCTTTGGAAACAAGCCCGGCTTCGATCGGCTGGTCTTCGGGTATTCTCAATGTCTGCATCATCGATTTCAAACGGTCTCCTCCGAAAATGCGCATCAAATCGTCTTCCAAAGAGAGGAAGAATCTCGAAGATCCGGGATCTCCCTGCCGGCCGCTCCGGC
The DNA here is from genome assembly GCA_029548485.1 of bacterium. GTDB lineage: Bacteria > Patescibacteriota > Minisyncoccia > UBA6257 > Colwellbacteraceae > JAMCQZ01. Next base: position 16,719 of record JAKPNH010000003.1, on the reverse strand, counting down.
CGCGCAATTGGTTGTCGATGCGCCGGGCTTCGTGGCGTTCGGTGCCGATGACGTGGAGTCCGCCGGCCTGTCTCACTTTCTCGGCCGCTTCTTTATCCGGCGGGTTGCCTCCCAAGACGATATCCACTCCCCGGCCGGCCATGTTGGTGGCTAGGGTAACCGCTCCGGGTTTGCCGGCCTGGGCGATGATCGCGCCTTCCCGTTCGTTGTTTTTGGCGTTCAATATCTCGTGCCCGATTCCGGCCTTCTTTAGATACCTCGAGAACTCCTCGTTCTTTTCGATGGAAATGGTGCCGATCAAAACCGGCTGGCCTTTCTCTCGGCGCGCTTCTATGTCTTCGACGATCGCCCGGTATTTGGCTTCCTTGGTCTTGTAAATCAAATCCGGCAGATCCTTGCGGATCATAGGTTTATTCGTCGGAATACTCACCGTTTCCAGCTTGTAAACTTTGAAGAACTCCTCGGCCGAAGTCTGGGCCGTTCCGGTCATTCCGGAAATCTTCTGGTACAGCCGGAAATAATTCTGGATGGTGATCTGGGCGTAGGTTTTGGACTCGTCGGCCACTTTCAAGCCTTCTTTCGCTTCGAGCGCCTGATGGAGTCCGGCCGAATACCGGCGGCCGAACATCAGCCGTCCGGTGAATTGGTCGACGATGACCACTTCGCCGTCACGGACGACGTAATCCCGGTCGAGCAGAAAATGCCTTTGGGCCTTAAGGCAGGCTTCGAGGTAATGGACCAACCTGAAATTCTGCGGTTCGTAAAGGTCGTGGACGCCCACGAGCTTTTCCACTTTGTCGATGCCCTGGTCCGTGATCTCGACCGACTTGGTCTTGTCGTCGGCCGTATAATCTTCCCCTTCAACGAGCTGTTTCACCGCTTTCGAGAAAATGCGGTAATAATCGCTCGAAGACTGGTCTGGAGCGGCGATGATGAGAGGCGTCCGCGCTTCGTCTATAAGGATGCTGTCCACTTCGTCGATGATGGCGAAATAATGAGGACGCTGGACTTGGCTTGAAGCGTCGTAGGCCAAGTTGTCCCTCAAATAGTCGAATCCGAATTCGGCGTTGGTGCCGTAGGTGACGTCGGCCAGATAGGCTTCTTTCCGGCTGATCGGCCGCAGGTATTTGTCTTGGATCAAAAAGCTTCCTTTGATATCGCGTTCCTCGTCCACGGATTCGGCGGCGTGGCTCGGTACGAAAGACGGATCGTATAAAAAAGCGCTGTCGTGGACGATGCAGGCCGTTTGCAAACCCAAAGCGTAATAGATCTGGCCCATCCAAACCGCGTCTCTTTTGGCGAGATAATCGTTGACCGTGATGACGTGGACTCCTTTGCCAGAAAGGGCGTTCAGATAAGCCGGCGCCACCGCCGCCAAAGTCTTTCCCTCGCCGGTCAACATCTCTATGATTTTGCCGTAATGGAGATGGAGCCCTCCCAGCATCTGCGTGTCGAACGGCCTTTGCCCCAAAGTGCGCCTGGCCGCCTCTCGCGCCAAAGCGAAAGCCTCCGGGACAATCGCGTCCGGGCTTTCTCCTTTGACGATCCTCTCGCGGAGAGCGAGGCTTTTTTCTTTTATTCCGTCGTCGCTCAAAGACGCCACGTTTTCTTCGGCGCCGTTGATTTCCGCGATCATGCGTTTCGGGTCGCGGCCGCGGGCGCCTGACAAAAATTTGAAAAACATCAACTGCTTAGTTCTTTGTATTTTTTAACCGCCAGAGAAAGGATGCTTTTGACCTTGTCTATTGCCGCCGTCAAATCCTCTTCCACCGCTTCGGCCCTGATGAGCTTCTTCGGAAGGTTGAGGTTCGCTTCCGCCCGGAAAACATTGCCTTTCTGATGGTGACGGGTGGTTTTCGAGACCTCGAAATCTAATTCGATTTCGCCGTTTTCGTCAAATTTGGAGATCAGTTTCTCGACGGATTTCAGCTTGGCGGACACGTTTTCCCGGATTGCCGGGGTGAGCTTGAAACCGGACGCTTTAAGGTTGATATTCATATATATAAAGAAGCTTGCGACCTTCAGACCACATTATATCAAGGTCAGGGAAACTCGGCCAACGGGCGCCCGAAACGGCGAAAAAACCCGCCTAAAATAAAAATCTCCTCCTCCCGCGAACGGAAGAAGGAGATTTTTTCAGAAGACTACTTTCTCTTCTTAGTCTTTTTGGTTGTCTTCTTGGCCTTCTTAGTCATCTTCTTCGCTTTTTTGGCCTTCTTAGCTTTTTTAGCCATTTCAGATTTTTTTATTCACGACAAGTTGATAAAAAATTGTCGACCAACCAATTTCATCAACCTTCGATATAATTTTAGAACAAATGATATTTAAAAAACATGTGGATAACTCAAAAATTTCTTGTTCCGGAAAAATTTTTGTTTTCTTACGAAAGAATCCTCGGTTCCCGCGCCCAAAAAATATGCATCGTTAGAATTTTATCCCTCCGTTCTCGCCGATTATCTGCACTTCTTCTTCCAATTCTATTCCGAATCTTTCTTTGATCGTTTTCTTGGCCGACGAAATCAGATCGAGCACGTCGCTCGCGGTCGCTCCGCCCGTATTGATGAAAAAATTCGGATGTTTTTCGGAAATCATCGCTCCACCGACCTTTTTTCCTTTAAGCCCGGCCTCGGAAAAAAGATGGGCCACGGGCACGAGCGGAAAGGGATCGGTTTTCAAGACCGCGCTCCATTGTTTTTTCTGCTCTTCGCTTACGAGATTGACGTCGACGTTCTTGAACGTGCTCCCTGCGGAAGGATATTCGAGCGGCTGCCTCTCGATCCGATAGCGGATATGCTCTTTGATGGCTTTTTCTATTTCTTCGGAGTCTCCTTGCTGAAGCCGAAGCTTGATTTCCAGGATAATCTCGTTCCTGATTTGCTTGAAAGCGCTCGTGCGGTAGCCGAAACCGCACTCTTTGTTGCCCCTTGAGACGATTTTTTCCGGATTTCTGATATCGAGGCTTTTCACTTCGACCACTATGTCCTTCATCTCTCCGCCGAAGGCGCCGGCGTTGCCGAAAACCGCGCCGCCGATCGTTCCCGGCAAGCCTCCGGCCCACTCTATTCCTTTTAAGCCGTTTTTTGCCGCCAGTTCGACGACATCGCTAAGTTTCGCTCCGGCTTCGACTATAATTTCTTCTCCGGACAGCCTCACAGAATCCAATGAGATTTTCAAGACCAAACCGGCGAAGCCGCCGTCGGAGAAGAGAATGTTGTTTCCGCCGGCCAAGACAAAAAGCGCAATTCCTTTTTCTTTCCAAAATTCGAGCGCTTCCTGGACTTCGGCGACGCTTTTCGCTTCTATAAAATATCTGGCCGGGCCGCCGATCTTGTAACTCGTGTGGTTTTTTAGAAGAATGTTTTCCTGGATGATCATCGTCTATAGTCTCCGGTTATTCGGCGCAAAAGTCAAAACGCTCCGTGTACGAAAAGAGCGGCAGTGGTGACCTCGTGTAAAGACTATTTGTGTTTAGCGAGTGCTCGTCCTGCCGCTCGAATCAATTATAACCCAAAGCTGTGCTCCCGGAAATTTATCGTGTGGATAAACTTCACTTTGTCTTTCGGCTCCCTGACTTTTATTCCCTTGAATCCGGAATCGGCGATCGCGTCCATGATTTCCCTCGCCTGATACTCGCTCGGAGCCGAGGACAAGATCCTGATTTCGAAATTCACTCCCGGCACCCGGGGAGTGTGGACGACCTGGACCACCGCTCCTTCGCCGACTTCGTTCACTTTGGAAAAGTCGATCTTTCCGAAATCGATGTCGCGGACCTGGTTTTCGGATTCGGCGACCACCGCCTTGGCCAAGGTGACGCCCGAATAATTGAAAAGCGGATAATCTTCCGTCTTTTTGAATCTCGCGTTCGGCAAGACTTCTTTGACGAACTTTTTGGCCCGCTCCAGGAAAACCCTCGGGACAACCATGTAGTATTCGACGTCTTTGCCCAGATGGCGGACCGAGATTTCGATGGCCGCTTTGAAATCGATTTTGTCGATAAGCTTGGCCACGGCCTTCTCGTCTTTGTCCGGAAAGATTTCTATGATCTCGAGCTCGTGGTTTTCCACGAAAAGCCGGTGGAAAAGCAAGCGGAACAACGGGAAAAGAAGCAAGGAGAAAATCAAGGACAATCCGAAGATAAGCGCGGCCATCGGCAATAAAGCTAAAAGTGCCATTGCTTTTATTATACAACAGCCCGGCCGCGCTTCAAAAATCCCCCGCCGTTGCGGAGGATCTTTATCGAAGCGGTTACGGCGTTCCCGTCGGCGGCTGCGATACGGGGTTCGACTGCCGCAAAGCCGGGTTTTTCAGGAAAGTCGCGACCTGGCCGGCTTCGCTCAATCTGACTATCCAAACGACGCGATCATAATTCAATTCGATCTTGTCTTCCGGCGCCCAGCGCAAATCCGTGAATTTCACCAGGCTGTACGGATTTTCCTCGTCTCCGGTTTGCTGCAGGAACCAAACGTCTCTCAGTTGAAGATTCGGGAAACGGCCAAGCTTGCCGAAGTAAATGTCTCCGGTCTCCACGGCGACGGCGTAATAATCGGCCCACGACGTCATCGGCCACGCCCATAACCCTAGGCAGACGAAGACGACAAAGACGATGATTCCGCAGATGCACTTGGTTGCTTTTTGCATTTTTTTATTGGAACGGCCTCTCATTATTTTTTTAAAATTTATCGATCCGACTATTTTGGTTTTTAATATCGACTCTTTTGTAATTTTAAATCTTCCAGGAAAAAGGTCAAATTATTTTTTCTTCGGGTTTACGATTTCGATGGCGGCGACCGGGCAAAGCCTGGCCGCTTCCTCGGCGCAGGGCTCGTCGGTTTCCGCCGAGGCCGTTCCCCGTTCTTTTTTACTTCCGTTCTTCAAGAACGGCTCGGATGATTTCGAGTCCCAGCCGAAAACCTCCGGGCAGACGTTGGCGCAGAGTCCGCAACGAGCGCATTTTTTGTAATCCAAGATTATTTTTTTCATGATTTTTTCTTCGAGAGGCGCAGTTTTTGTTCCAGGGTCGGCCGGGACATTTTCCGGAAAACGCCCGTTCGGATCTTTGGTCTCAAACTCTCCTCAAAATCGGATTGGATGTCTTTTCCGCAGACTCTTTCCGTATCGCGCTTCATCCGTTCGCCGTCATTATTATAAGACAAGCACGGCTCGAATATGTCGACCAAAGAGAATCCTTTGTGCATTATGGCCGCTTTGACGGTCGATTGGAGGTCTCGAAGATCGAAAGCCGTTTCCCGGCTGACAAAAGACGCCTGGCTTGCCAAAGCCAAAGGAACGGGATCGAAGATCGGCTCCCCTCCGATCGACGGGTGGGTCGACGTCGGTTGGCCTTTGGTTAAAGCGAGAACGCCGTTATTGATGACGATGACGGTGATATCCGGATTCAACCGGCTGCTCGAAACCAAATGGTTCAATCCTTCGCCGTAGGTTCCGCCGTCTCCGGCGACGGCGATGACCGTCAATCCCGGATTTCCCATCTTGATGCCCGTGGCGATCGGTATGGCCCGGCCGTGCAATCCGTAAAAAGCGTTCACCTCCAGGTAGTCGTATATTTTCCCGGCGCAGCCGATATCGGTGACGACGACTATATCCTGCTTCCTGATCTTTTTCGCGTCGACCAGTTCTTTGAGGACGGATTTCAAGACGTAAAGGATAACGTTGTTCGGGCATCCCGGACACCAGGTGATCGGCATTTTTGTCTCCAAGTCTTTTTTCTTATGCATAGCGGTTTTGCAATCGCTTGGCTATTTCTTCGGCGGTGAACGGCCGGCCGTTATTTTTCAGTAATTTTTCTTTGATTTCGATGCCGGTCTCCTCCCTGATGATCCGGCCGAGGAGTCCGGTCGAGTTGTTTTCCAAAAGGATAGTCCTTTTCGCCTTACTAATGATTTTCTCTACTTCTCTCGCCGGAAACGGCGCGACATAAGAAATCTGGAGAAAAGAATATCCGGGTAATCGTTTGAGGGCGTCTATGACCGCGCCCTTGGTCGATCCCCAGCCGACAATCAGATTTTTCCCCTTGCCGTAAAGACGGCAAGGATGCAATTTCGCGATTTCCTTTTCCAAGAATTTCGCCTTTCTCCAGCGCTTTTCGCTCATCGCCTCGATCGTTTCCGGATCTTCGACGGTTAGCCCGCATTCGTCGTGTTCGTAGCTCGTGGCCCGGACAATCGGGCCTTGCCCCGGCGCGAGGCGCGGGCTGATTCCGTTCTCGGTAAAAGCGTAGCTTTTGTATCCTGCTTTCGGTTTGACTAGGAATTTTCCCGGCCGGAGGAGCGAAGGCAGAGCTTCGAAATTGTAGTAGCTTTCCGCCAAATTCTTGTCGGTCAATATAACGACCGGTAAACGATATTTGTAGGCGAAATAAAAAGCTTCCATTGTTCGCGAATAAGATTCGTTGGCGTCTCCGGGCGCCACCACCACCCGCGGGAACTCTCCGTGCCCGATATTCAGGGCGAATTTCAGGTCTCCCTGGCCGGAATAGGTAGGGACTCCGGTCGAAGGTCCAAGCCTCGAAGCCCAGTAAAGAACAAAAGGAATCTCGGCCATGGCCGCCAAGCTAAAAGATTCGGCCATCAGAGCGGCTCCTTCTCCGGAAGTGGCCGTGGCCGCCATGGCGCCGGAAAAAACCGCTCCCAAGGTTTGGTTTACGGCCGCTATCTCGTCTTCCGGCTGATGAACCGTCACTTTTCCGCTTTGGCTTAGGGCGTCGACAAATCCGGTCGCCGGAGTGATCGGATAAGCGAAACAGAGATCGAGTCCGGCTTCGACGCAGGCTTTTGCCGCCGCCTGGTTTCCGGTCGATATCTTGAGCTTTTGGGACTTCGGTTCGAACCCGAAACTCTCTCCTCGCCAAGTTTCGTGGCCTAAACGCAAAGCTTCTTTGACCACGGCCGCGTCGCCCGCGGAAAATCTGCCGCCAATCGCCTTGAAACCGCGACGCCAGTCCAAGCCGAAACAGCCTAAAACCGCGCCGATGAAAATATTGTTCCCGAAAGAGCGGCCGACTTTCTTATCGGCGGCGAATCCGTCGGCCGCGACAGAAATGACGTTTTCGGCCGATTGTTTTTCGTCGCTGTTCAAAAAAACCTTGCCTGATGGCTTTAGCGATTCGACGTGCTTTTCCAAAGCGGAATTATCGAGGGCGATGATGAGATCGAATTCGTCTTCGTGGGAAAAAACCGGTTCCGAAGAAATAGTGACGACACTGAAATTGTGCCCGCCCTTGATAAAAGAGCCGTAATCTCGATAGACAAAGCAGAAATATCCGCAATCGGAAAAAATCTCGGCGATCAAAGCCGCTGTCCTGTCGACTCCCCTGCCGGCTTCGCCGCCGATCAAAATGGACCGCTTCATTATGATCTTTAAGCTAACAGAAATATCAGATTCGGTCTACTCGGCCGGAGAACCCGGAAAAGAGAGGATCCTCCTTATCTTGCGGATGACGCATCGTTCCCCGTCCAAAACCGAGACATTGGTGATTCCGTCGAGTTCGGCCACCACTTGGTTCAAAACATTCAAATCCGCCAGCGTTACCGAAGTTTCCTCTCTCGTGGATAAATCGTAAAAGACGATTTCCGCATCCTCTTTGAGTTCGCAGACGACGTCGGCCGTCTCCGCGTCCGGATCCACGAAAATGCTCGGCAATTTGACGGCGATGGTGATCGTGGCCGGAGACGTTTCCGCGGATATGTTTTGGATCGCTCCCTCGATCAGGAACTCGAAATAATCGGCCACCAATTGTTTGCCTTTCCAAACCGAGACGCTCGGCGGCAAAGTTTCGGTTTCTCTCGAACGGCCGCCAAAGAAATAAAAGGCGACTCCGGCCGCCACCAACAATACGACGGACAATATTATAATGATGTTTCTTCTCATGTGGTTAAAATTTGTTTTAGGCGCTCATTGACATTATAACAAAATTAACCGATCCAATTGACCAAAAGCGCCACCAAAGAACTTCGCGTCAGTATGCATAGGACAGCGGAAAAAAGCATATAAGGGGCGAAGGAGAATGTCTTATAGATCTCGACATCGGCTTTTTGCTCTTCCGCGGGAATGGAGGATATCAAAGCCACTTGTTCCAGGCTCAATCCTTCCGGGCCCCACGAACCGAGATCGTCGACTCGGCCGACGACCGACAATTTGGACTTGATGATGACCTCGGCCGACGGGCAAGGCATGTCTCCCTTTTTCAGGCAATTCAACGGAACAACCGAAATTTCCCTCGTTTGCACGTAAAAAGCAATGGCCTGCTTGAAAACATTGAAAATGAACCACATGATGACGACCATGCGCGCCGAGCCCAAAACAGACTGCCATTGTCCGATTAAAACGTGGTAAATCAGGTAGGACGCGGGGATGAGAATGGCCAGCCTTTTCGACCATTTGTTCTTGTTCAAAAGATTCATCAGCCTTCCGGATACGATTATCATGAAACAAAAAGCGAAAAGCGGGTGCCCGAAAAGCGAAGCCAGAATCGTTCCGCTAAACATCCTGGAAACGATCTGGAAGAAAACGAACACGGTGAAGAACATCGCCAAGGAATAGCCGAGGTTTTTCAACCGGAAAATGCGGGTTTGTTTTTTTTCTTCTTTGGAGGCCGCGGTTTCGACGATCGGTTTCATCTTTCTTCTCGCCAAAAAATCTCCGGCGTAGACGAAGCCCGCTTTCAAGACGATCGTGATCACGAGCGGAACGAAAAGGTTGATCAGAAGATTGATGGACGGGAAAAACTTGATAAAGCTCGAAGAATAAAACTTGAGGGGCAGGAGGGCGGCGTAGACCATGAACAGTTTGGCGTCGCCCGGAGACCAAAGCCTCAGATCCCAAATGACGTATCCCGCGACCATCGCCGACGCGGTATTCAATAAAACTTCGATCATATAATCGAGGTTTGTTTGAAGACCGATGAAAAAGCGGTCGTAAATGAAAACAAAGGTGTAAAGGGTAATGGCGCAAATAAACCCGGAAACGATGAGCTGATTCGGTATTTTGTTGCGCTTGATGTCCGTATAAATCGCGATAATCCCGATCACGAACATCGGCGCGAGAAAAATGAAATCGATCATGGCTGGTCGCCGATGGCGACGATCGGATGGTAAATGAATTCCTGTCCCCGGCTCGTTTTCAAGAGGATCTTCGAGTCGACGGGCTTGAACTCTTCGTCTCCGACAAGACGGCGGTACTCGTTGTGCACGCCCATGCAATATTTCCGATAAAGGCATTTGGCACAATTATCCGGAAAAGAGACTTCTCTGGCCGGCAGAGTCCGCCAGGTATGCGGCCAAAGACCGGACGGCAAAACGCATAAAGGAAAATGATAAAGCCTCAAATCGTCGATTTTTTTAGACCATTTTTCGATATTGCGGACCACTTCTTTCTCGATGTCTTTGTAAGAGACCGCCACTCCGCCCAGATGGTCTCCGCATTGGCCTTCCAGTTCGTGGAAAATCAGCACGACCGTGTCCAATCCTTTGAAATTCTCGTGGACGAATCCGAGGATATCGTCGAGTCTTTTGTGGTTTTGCCTGATGATAACCGTTCTCGTTTCTATGAGGTGACTGTCGTTGCGGAACCGCAAGATGTTTTTTATTCCCTGGAGCGTCTGGGGAAAGCCGCCTTTTACCCCGGAGATTTCGTCGTAGAGCCGCGGTGTGTGGCCGTGGAAAGCGATTTCCAACTTGAGATTGTCGACGCGCAAGACTTGCTTGGCGAAATCCTCGTAGGAAAACATCCGGCCGTTGGAAACGCAGACGATCTCGTTCCGGGGAAAGTTCTTCCGCAGCCAGTTCAGAAGCTTGACGAAATGCGGAACGATGGTCGGCTCGCCGCCGGTGATATTGATCGGCTCCTTGGTTTTCAGAAGATGCTCGGCGCGCTGTCCGATCCTCTCGATCAGTTCGTCGAATTCGTATCCTTTGTTGTTTTTGGGGTCGCTGAACTCGGCCGAATTGGTGCACATAATGCATCGGTTATTGCACAGATTGGTGACGCAAAATTCCATAAAAATGGATTAAAAGCCTATCTCCGATGCGTCCTTGTATTCGGCTATTTCCGCCAGTTTGACGTCGTAGCGACGGGCCTGCTCCGCAAGCTCGGTTTTGGCTTTACGTTTGGCTTCGAGCATGTTGCTCGCCCAGACCCACCCTACCACTTCGAAATGTTCTTCGCTTTTATAGGTGACGATATAAGTTTTCTCTTCTTTTTTGGCCATGGTGTTGATTTTATTTTAATTCAAGGAAAAAGCATCTTCTTTTGACGGGGGCTGATATGCTTTATCGGCGACAGTTCTTCGTCGCCGTAGCGCTTCAGATATTCCACCCAAATGCCTTCGCAGGAATTATACAATGCGCAGCCTTTACAGCGCAAAGTTTTCTTGCGGGCCCATTTTTTCCGCGATTCCAGGGCGTCGAAATCGACGAAATCCTGGGCGATATGTTCCGTGTTGAATATATTAATTTCGTGGAGTTCGCTGATCCGGTCCAGATGATCGGGAAAATGACAAAGCGGCACGTATCTTATGTCCCAATGGACGGCTCCGGCTTTATTGCCGATATCCAGGCATTTCCGGATATGCGGCGCCGCTTCGGAGATTTTCGGAACCAGTGCCTCGAAATAACGCCTGGCCCCGCCTTCGTTGCAGTCGACGAAGATGAATTCGGAATCTTTGATCCCCTGATCCAAAATAAATTTCCCGATTTGCGGCAGATAACGGAAATTCTGCTTGACGACGGTGGTGTTTGAACCGAGATGCATTTTTAAGTTTTTCCGCTTGATGATCGAACGGATATTCGTCAATCCTTTTCGGAGCTGATCGAAACTTCCGGGAACTTGGGTCAAATAATCGTGGATCTTCGCCGTGTGCCCGTGGATGGAAAAAACAACGCTGTTGATGCCGGCCTCGATTAGGCTTTCGGCGACCGGTTCATAGGAAAACATCCGGCCGTTCGTGGCGATCATGATGGTTTTGAATCCGACTTTTTTGGCGAATCCGACGATATCGGTAAAATCCGGCCTGATGGTCGTTTCGCCTCCGATAAGCTCGAGATAGGTCGATCCCCTTTTCTTGGCCGCGGCGATTTCTTTTTTGACCTCAACCGCGGTTCTTATCGGAAGATTCCTTTTGTCTTGCTCCATGCAAAAACGGCAATGGTTGTTGCATTCGTATCCCGTGAAGATGACGCTTTTGGAAATTTTATCTTTCTTTGCCATCGATCCAATTGACTACGGTTATTTTTCTCACGATAAGCGCTTGCGGTTTGTTTCCCAAGACGGCCGTCACCGATACCGGATCGCCTTTTCTGATTTCTTTGAGCGTCGCCGATTTCTCGTAAGACTCCTCTTTGTCGTCGAAAAACATTTCCGTGATCGCCGTCTGCGGAGTCAAAAGAAACTCGAAGTTCTTTCCGTCCTTCGATAAAACCCGTAAAGATCTTTTTCCGACGCCCGTTGCTTTTCCGTCGATGATCGCGGTTTTGCCTTCGAAAGGAACGCACAACCTGTCCAGTCTGGATTTCAAGGTGGCTTGGTTTTTGAGTTCCCGTTTGCCGGGCCGCGGCCTCCTCAACCAGCCAATGCCGCGTTCTTTGCCCCATTCTTCTTCCGACGCCAAGTTGCGTCGCTCCCCGATGCGGCGTAAGACGTTTTCATCGGGGTCGCAGAAAAACATCATGTAAGCCGCTTTTTTTCGCGGATTCCTGGTCAAAAGATAAACGCGGTCGTTTTTTATTTCCACCGCCTTCAAAGCTTCGAGGTTATCCAAAGCGCTATCGAAAACCTCGAAAAAATCTTTCTTGAAATCCTCTCGGAATCGGAGGCAATCGACATAATGGTTGTAGCACAACGAAGAGACCACTCTTTCGGCCATTTCCATTTTCGGAGAATAAGTTCTCGCGGAACAAGAGTATTCCGCCGGTTTTCGGTCGATGGGAGCCATCATCTGATAGGATATTTGGGACGGGATGGTCGACATGCTGAACCGGCCCAATCCGAAAACACCCAATATTTTCCGGTAATCTTTCGCTCGGTAAGATTTTTTAAGGCCGGTTTCCTCTCCTATTTTCTCGAAGGCCCAGGCGCTCGCATCGTTCATCGGCAAAAATACATCCGGATCGTACGGAGCGCTATAGCCTTCTTTCTCGGCCAAGCGCTGGAGTTTTTTGAAGAAATCAACCGTCGATTGGTAATGGCGCTCGAAATTGCCCCGGTAGCTGTCTTTTTTGATGTAGGTAGGCACGATTTTCAACGGATAAATAAAAATGGAATAAGGGTTGATTTCCATGAGCTTCGAAAAACTCCGCACGAAAGCCGCCTGGCTGTCTCCGTAAAGGCCCAGGATCAGATCCGCGTTGACTTTCAAGAATCCGAGCTGCCGCGCGTTCCAGATCGCCGAACGCACTTTTTCCAAAGTCTGATAGCCGCGGTTGTTTTTACGGAGCACCGCCGAGTCCAAAGATTGGACTCCGAAACTGACCCGGTTGAATCCGTATTTCCTTAAAACAGCCAACTTCGACAAGTCGGCGCTCGACGGATGCATTTCGCAGGTTTTTTCTCCGTCATTGTCGAAAGAGAAGTCGGCGAAAAGGTTCTTTAAAAGATAATCGAGCTGCGCTTCGCTCAAGACGCTGGGCGTTCCCCCTCCGATGTAGAGGTTGGTGAAACTGACGCCTTCAAAAACTTTTTTGAAATAACGGGAATATTCGACGAGATTTTTGACGTAGGCGCCGATGTCGTCCGTTTTCTCGAGCGCTTTCGAATGGCAGCAGCAATAATCACACCTTTTCTTGCAAAAAGGAACGTGGATATAAAAATTCAAGGTCTGGCCTTTTTTCCTCGTCGGAAGGAAATCTTCCCAAAGCTTCTTTATTTCCGAAAGCGGCTTTTCTTCCGGAGGATTGATGATGGACACCAAGTCGCTCGTGAAATAATCCACCGGATAATTTTTCAGGAAGCCTTGGTAGTCTTTGAGCGTGGCGGCCGCGGATTTATTCATAATTTCAATCCTTCCTGCCCGTATAGCTCGAGATAATCCCGGAGCACTCCGTCGCAAGAAAACTTGTAAGGGCATTCAGGGCACAGATCGATACGCGTCTTGTTGGAGTTTTTTTCGAGGCAAGGAAAAAACAAATCCCGGAAATCTTTCGGGAGGCTGCAAGGCAAGAACTCGACGAGCAGGAACTTGACTCCCGATTTTTGGTATTTTTCTTTTTTCAATGTTTTGGCGACGTGGCGGCTTAGCGTCGGCATGTGGCAAACGATGTCTCTGGTGCGGGAACGCCGGCTAAGCGGCGCCACCCAGAGGATATTGATTTCTTTGACTCCCAAACGGATCAACAAGTCGAGGGTTGGCTCAAGCGTCTCGTAATTCTTTTGGGTCAGCGGCACGTTGACGAGAATACTCAACCCAGGCTTTTTCAGAGCCGTCAGATTCTTGATTCCCTTAATCGTCTGTTCGAAGCTTCCGGGGCAAGCCGTCATCGAATCGTGGATTTTTTCGTCCGAACTGTTGAAAGAAATGCCCACTTGATTCACACCGCAACCGAGCATTTTTTTGACAAACTCCGGATAGGCCAGCAGCCGGCCGTTCGTGGCGACGCTCGTCTGCCGAAAATCCAGCGTTTTCGCGAAAGCGAGTAAATCGAAAAAATCCGGCCGCAAAGTGGGTTCCCTGCCCATGAGACTTATGAAATCGTAATTTTCCCTGATTTTTTTTATTTCCGTTTTAAGCTGTTTGAAGTCTTTTTTTTGGAGGTTCTCTAAATACTCGTCGGATTCGCTGCAAAAAGAGCAATTGTTGTTACAGTCATAGCCGATGTAAATATATGGGCTTACGTAATCGTGTCCTTGATCGGCCCACCGTGTTCGATTTTTCGAACGCTTAACCATTATTCTTTTTGGGACGGATCTTGTCGATGATCTTCCGAGGGTCATCGCGGCGCGGCTTAAAATCGGAAACTCCGTAGAGCGTTTTGAGGCGCGGATAAAATCCTCCGCAGATTTCGTTCATCGAGCATTTGGCGCATTGCGGAGCTTTGTTGGCCACCGTACGATTCGGCTTTTCGAAATCGAGTATGCGCCGACCGACATAATAATCGTCGGCTATTTTCAATCCGGTGAATTTGAAGTTCGTCGAAACAGCATGGATCTCGAAGCCCTTGACGTGGCACAAAGGCACGATTTCGGAAATATCGAAATTGATTCCGTATTCTTCGCATTTGCGGCAGGCTTCGCGGAGATACGGGCCGATATCGGCCATTCTCGGGATGATCCACTGGTTCTCCCAAGCCCAGCCGTCGGGAACGACGATGCTCAAATTTACGTAAAATCTTTTCAAGCCCATTTTTTTAACGAAATCGATCCACCCCGGAAGATCTTTATAATTAACCGAATTGATGACGTGGATCAGGTGCAGTTCGAATCCCAGTTGGCTCGCGTATTTGATGTTATCGATGATTTTCTGGAATCCGTAACCGATTCCCCGAAGCTCGTTGCTTGTTTTTTCCTTGTGGCTGTGAAAAGCGAAATTGATGATATCGAGTCCGGACTTCTTCCATTTTTCTAGCTCTTTAGCGCCGAACAAAGTGCCGTTCGTCTGGACTTCGATCACGAATCCTCTTTTCTTTCCGGAAAGAATGATGTCGTTCAGCTGTGGATGGAGCGTCGGCTCGCCTCCGGTAAGGATTATGCGTTCGGTCTGGCCTTCTTTTTTCAATTCGCCGAATTTCTGATCTATCTTTTCCAGGGAATAATCATCCGACTCGAAACCGACCGGAGGCCGGTTGCAAAAAACGCATTTCTGGTTGCATCTGGAATTGACTTGCAGATAGGTATGGAGTTCGGCCATTTTAAAGATTTTTACTTTTGATTATTGTCGCTAAAGCATTTTTTTCTTTCAATAAACGGATTAAATCTTTAAGATATTCATCCTCGTAATCCGACAATATAATCGCATTTAATTTCCCCTCTGCCAACCTTGATGCCGCATCTTCGACATCAGACGTGCTCCGTAATCGAACCTTGAATTTGTTTCCCATAAAACTCACGACAGTCACCGGCTTCAGTCCGTCGAAATCGAAGAGCTCGATGTATTCTTTCCAGAATCCCTGGCAATAATTGGAAAGGATGCATTTCCGGCAATTGGAATGCTTGTTTTTGTAAAAATCAACCGCCGCTTTCGATCCCCACTCGAACTCGTGAAAAACATCCTGACCAACTACGCCGGAAATTCTCTCTTCTCCAAAAGCCAAAGACTGAAGGACTTTTTCTTCGAATCCCGGAATAACGCATAAAGGAAATTGGCCGCAGGCAGCGATATTCGTATCGTATCCATTCTCGTCCAAAAAAGATAAAGCTTCTATCAGGGAGGGTTTTAAAGAGCTAAAAGGTACGTAAATCCATTTGTTCAAAAGTGCATTCCCCTGAGGAAAAGGATAAGCTAAAGTGATGCTGCGGATTTCGGGAAAATCTTTCTTTAGAAATGCGCAGAATCTCGGCAGATGACGGAAATTTTCATTGGTGATCGCGTGATAAACCGACATCCTCCGTCCGTTCTTGACGATATTTTGCATTCCTTCGACGGTTTTCTTGAACGTTCCTTTGGAAGCCGTTATTTTTTCGGAAATTCTCTGATCGTCGGAATGCAAAGAAACACTGAATCCCAATTTATGTTTTTTATCCGCTTCGAAGATTTTGCCGGCGTAATACTTGTCGGCCATCCTGACCGCGTTCGTAATGATAGAAATGGTGTTTAGATTCTTCTGCTTTTCGGTATAATCCACGATTTCCGGCAAATCGCGGCGCAATGTCGGTTCTCCTCCGGTGAACATGATATCTTCGCCTCCGGCGCCCAAAAAGTCTCTGATCACCCTTTTGGCTTCACGAATGTCCATCAAAGGAAACTTATGTTCGTTTCCTTTGATCAAACAGAAATTGCAGTTTTGGTTGCACTCGGCGCCCAAGTTGACATAAAGGATTTTCGGCGCGGAATCGGCCTTGCGGTCGAAAAACTCCCGCGTTTTTCCAGCAATCACTTTTTTTATTTTTTGGCGAGCGTCGTTTTTCATTTTTCGGGGTTTAAAAAATCGACGGCGCAATTTTTGACGGCTTTTTCGACCGGGCTCTTGCCGAAAATATTCGGATACGGCTTCCAGATTCCGGCGCACCGCCTGTTCATTGCGCAATTCTTACAAACAGAGATCCTCGACTTGTGGACGTCTTCGCAAAAATCGTTCTTGCTCTCGAATCGCCGCGGGTTATATCCGACTTGCTTGAATTCGTCCATTCGGCCTTGGGCGTCGAATACGGTGATACGCTGGTTCGCGGTAAGCTCCTTTCCCAAAACGCAAACCGGAAAATCGAAAAACTCTATCTGGTCGAAATCCTCGGCGATTTCTCGCAATCGGCGCACGCTCGACGAAAGGGTCTCGATGTCGACGGCCAGAATGTCGTAGAATCGCTCCGCGTTTCCGAAAGGTATGAGATCGAGCACGCCCCAGACTTTCACGCCCAATGCGGCGATAAACTTGCCCGTTTCCAAAAGATCCTGGCAATTGAGACGGCAGACGACCGTATTGACGCTCAAGGCGATCTTTTCCTTGGCGAGGATATTCTTTATTCCGGAAACGGTTTGATCGAAAGAATCCGGGGTTCTCGAAACGGCGTTGTGGATTTCCGGCTTGGAGCCGTAGAGCGTGAGCGTGATTCTGTTCA
>JAKPNH010000002.1 GCA_029548485.1 bacterium | reverse complement strand
TGTCCAAGAACCGTTCGTATCCGAGCATCCGGCCATTGGTGCTTATGGCGATCTCCTCAAATCCGCTTTTTTTGGCCGCGGCTATCAGTTCGAAAATATCCGGCCTGATGGTCGGCTCTCCACCGGTGAATTCGATTCGTTTGTGTCCGGACTTCTGTCCGGTCCGGATCATCTCCATTATCTCTCCCGTGTTCTTGTCTTTGCTGACTTTCGCCTGGGGTCGCAAAGAACAAAGCAAGCAATTGCTGTTACAGGAAAACCCGGTCATAATGAGCCACAATTTATTTCGGTCCATTTTTATGCCTTGATTCTTTTACGGGACTGCTTTTTATCAAAACCGGGACATAGGGGTGATTTTTCTTTTCTTTGAGAAGGCTTTTTCCGTCGTTCGATATCTCGAAATATTCGGGCGTCATCAAAAGCCGGTTCCCTTTTCCAATTTTCTCTCGAATCTCTCGCAGCTCTTTCAAGTAAGAATCGTCGTTTTGCTGGTAAAAAGTGTCGGAAACCATTTGGATTTCCGGCTGATGGTAATCGATCTCGGCGTCTAGAAAATCATTGTTTTTAAAGCTTCCTCTTAAAAGAATCCGGTCGGCGCAGCTCCAATACAAAGCGGCGCAATTTTTGAGCTTGTCTTCGGCCTCAAAAACGAATCCAGGCGCGGTGTCTCTCAAGGCGCCCAGGATATCGTCGACGTATTTTCTGCTTGGCCGACAATCCAGACTGCAAGGAAAATGCGGTATCAAAGACAACACGAAAACATTCAACTGCCAGGCGATTTTTTTCGATCTTTTCAAGGATTCGACTGCCGGGTTGCGGAATCCGAAATTGTCTTGATTACCGTCGTTGTTGTTCAAATAATCTCCGAAGTCAAGGCAACAATCCGGATATCCCATCAGTTTGCCGAAACTCCGTCCGTAGCGGCTGTGGAGCATTTTCCAATGATAGTGGGCTACGGCGCTCAAGGCCACTTTTTGGTCTTTGGCAATGCCGATGATCAGGTTTCCTTCACGCGGATCGTCAAGGCCAATTTCTTGGAATATTCCTCTCGGGCTGTTGATTATGTATTTGCGCCGCGAAAAAGCCATTTTTAACCCCAAGTCGGAGCACAACTCTCCAAGTCTTTTCAGCCTGTCCGGAGTAGAAGCGTCGTAAACGCCGGTGTTGGCTTCGGCCATGGCCGGCTTGATATCGAACACCACCCCGAAAAGCTCGATCGACGACAAATAAAATAGCCGGCCGATTTCCTGAACCTTTCCGTAAATATCAGCTTTATCCGCGAGTTTAGCCATTTTGTTTATTTGACTTAACGATCGCTTTAAACTCGCCCCAACCGAAAATAGCTGGATACTCTCTCCAGGGGCCTTCGCATATTTTGTCGTATCGGCAACGGCGGCAATCCGGGCCTTTAGCCTTGCCTTCGGTTTTGCGGTATTTTTCGTAAGACTCGATGTCGATATCGGCGTCGAAAACATGCGCCTTGGGAATGATTCTTTCGGCGATGTAATCTTCGTATCCCGACATCAGGCAATAAGGAACGGCTTCGGTCATGCAGTTCACGCCAGCCTTGATGCCGATGTCAAGGCCTTTTTTGACGTAAGGCATAACCTCGGAAACAATCGGAACGTATTTTCTGATCGCTTCCGGATCTTCCGCGATCAGATTGTTGATGTGCATAAAAGCGAATTGGAATTGATCGACGCGCAAATCAACCAGTAATTTGGCGAGCGCCGGCAAGTCCCGGTAATTCAGGCGATTGACCACCGAGTTAACGATCATCCTTTGATTTAAAAATTTCAGGTTCTTTATCCCTTGCGTGGTCTGCTTGAAGCTTCCTGGCGCCTGCGTCAGACGGTCGTGCAGATCGGCGGTCGATCCGTGTAAAGCCGGCCCGAATTCGTTGGCTCCGGCTTTGACCATCTCCTTGCAATAATCGAGATAGGAGAAAATACGTCCGTTCGTCTGAATCTGGATTATTTCATAGCCGATTTTTTTGGCGTAAGCCACCCATCTTATGAGTTCTTTCGGCCGGAAGGTCGGTTCGCCTCCGGTAAAGACCACTCTTTGGCGTTTTTCTTTTTTGCCCTGCGCCAGACGCTCTTTCACTTCCGCGTCGCTAAGGTTTGGGGCCGTCTCCCGCTTGTTTCCTTGGATGCAAAAAAGGCATTTATTGTTGCACTCGAAGCCGACTTTGATATCGATCGTATCTGTGACGGGGCTTTTCACAGCCTCTATTTTAAGGCTTCCGAATGGATTTTGCCATTATCCGAATCAGCTAAAGCTTTCCTGGTTTTTGCCGTTTTCAAAACCATTCCGGAATCGGTTTTGCCGAAGAAAATCCGATCTTTTCTACGCACGCTGAAAAAATCGAGCGATTCGGCCGCTGTCGTCGGCATGCCGTATTCTTTGATCAGTTTTTCCCTATCGCCAATCGATTTCTCCGGAATCGGACGCGTCAGTTTGAAATGGATTTTTTCTTTTTTAAGATTGGAAAGAAAATCGATGATTTTCCGATTGTTTTGTTTCTTGGATCCTGATACGAATCTCAAGAAAAAAATCGTCAATTTGAATCCTCTTCGGTCTCGATGATTTTTGATCTTTTTAAACAGTTTTTGGAAATCGTCTTTATCAGAATCGATAACGATTATCGGATTGTCTTTTTCTCCGACGGTCAATTCTCCGGACCATAAAGACAGAGCTATTTCTTTTCCTTTGTTATCCGTGATGAAAAACGGCCTAAGATCGCTCGTTTCACGCCTGGCTTGGAAAAGCAAATATTTCTCAGCTTCGCGTTTTCTTTTTTCACAAATCTTTTTGTCAAGCTTCATCAAATCGCGCGTTTTCTCGAAATGTTCGAAAGCGCAACCCCCGGCACAAACCCATCTCAAAAAGCATTCTTCACAATCTTCAAGGTTATTGACCGTCCGCCTCCTCAAGGACTTTTCTTTTTCCCGATCGATCCGCAATTCGTTGTTTCGGAAAGCCCCGTAGAAAAACGGATTGTTTTCACGATTTGCGGAAATGGCACGGCTGCAACAAGCCACTGATCCGTCCGGCGTTGCGTAAAAATTGGATCGACTAAGGCCACAAGCCGCGGTTTTTGGGGAAAGCTCGACCAATCGGGTCATCAAACTGATTCCTGTTCCAAGATAATCGTTGAGTTCTGTGGTTGCCAAAAAATTATCCGCAAATTTGCCTCCGAGCGGTTTCAAGTCGTTGATTTTGCTCTGTTTCGAGTCGATAAGAGGCGCGAAAAGCGCTTCTCCCTGATAACCGAGCCGATAAAAATACTCCAGAACTTCCGTTTGCCTTTCCAAAGAAAACGGATTAATAACGGTTTTTAATCGGATTTTTCGCGAATCCCGGGCAATGAAATATTTTATATTTCGCTCCAAAAGCGCGTGCGACGCCTTGCCGCCGATTCTTCTTCGAGTAATGTTGTGGATGTCGGCCGGCCCGTCGCAAGAAACGGATATTTTATCGATATTCTCGAAAATCCATTCGGCTTTGGAGCGGCTAAAGAAACCGTTCGTGAGTAAATGGGTGCCGAATTCCAAATCCGCTGTTTTTCTTTTGTAACGGAGGTATTCGACGATTTTTCTGATAAGGGAAAAAGCGAGCGTCGGTTCCCCTTCTCCGAAAAAAACAACATTTATTTTTTTAGACCTCTTCGCAAAGGCGTCGATTGCGGCTTTGGCGATCGGAAAATCCATCAATTTGCCGTTTTTGTGCGATTCGGCGGCGTAACAATAAAGACAATCTCCGTTGCAGACAGAAGACACGTATAAAACCAACGCTCCCGGATTATCGAGCTCTTTTTCCAAGGGCTGTCTTTTGGACTCGAGAAAAAAGTCCGGTTTTATAGCCGCGATCTTTAACGAATCGGATTTTTCGTCGTAAATCCTTTTGAAACGGCTTTGCAGCATAAGTTATTCGATATTGGGCGAACAAGATGTGTGGGAAACATGAGAAACATGAGAAGAGTGTGAAGTATGAGACCCATGTGAAGAATGGGATGAGTGAGAACCATGGGAGCTATGAGAAGTATGAGATCCATGCGATGAATGGGAACCGTGTGATGAATGAGAAGTATGAGATCCATGCGATGAATGGGAGCCATGGGAAGAGTGGGATGTGTGAGAACCGTGAGACGAGTGAGACCCATGAGAGCCATGGGAGCCATGGGAACTGTGAGAACCATGAGAGGAATGCGAAGAGTGTGATCCGTGGGAACTGTGGGACGTATGCGAGCCGTGAGAGCTATGGGAAGAATGTGAGCTGTGCGATCCGTGGGAGGTATGCGAACCATGAGAAGAGTGAGAGGAGTGAGAAGAGTGAGAACCGTGAGAAGTATGCGAACCATGAGAAGAGTGAGAGGAGTGAGAAGAGTGAGATCCATGTGAAGAGTGCGAAGAATGCGAGGTGTGTTGGCCTCTTCCAGCAACATTCTCGAACCGGCTTGTGTGGTTGGCCGAAGCCGGCGGCGCCGGTATTACCGATTCATCGCCGGACTGATGCTGCCCGCTCCCCGCGATGTTTTGGAAATAACTCCGATGGGCCGCGGAAGCGACTTTGGTCAGCATGAATCCGAGCATGGCCAGACCCGCGCCTAATTCAAGGACGTTTTTCTTGCTGATCTTCCCTTCTTCGCCGCTCAAAAACTTCTCTATCTTTTTTTTGAATACCGGCAGCTTGTTTTTCATAGGGAGTTCATTTGATATTCAGCCATTTATTGAAGACTTCCGCGGCTTTTTTGTTTTTGAGTTTTTGGAAAAGATAATCGAACATCGCCGCGTGGAGCTTGCACCAATCGTTCGACGGCCCGGCCGGAAAGAGATTGCCGTAAATCATGTAATTCATCACCGGGCAGATGCCGCAGTAGGGCTTGTAGACGCAATGGTCGCACTGGGTGTTGTCGAGCGTCGAACAGGCGAGCAGAGTCTTCGTTTTTTGGCTGTTAACGATCTTCTGGTAATACTTGGCGGTGGTCATGCTTTTTTTAGACAAATCCGCCAGATCGCCCACGGCAAAGGTGTCGTCTCCACACATCCGGCCCTCGTCGCAGGAATAGATCTTACCGTCATAATTATACAATATTTGCCCGGTGACCGCTCCGCAGGGAGACCTAAGTTCGGTGAATCCCGGATCGATGTCCTGCAGAATCCTTTGCAGCATGATGCGGCTCCCCCGTTCGTAGAATTTCTTCCCTTCAAGATTGATGTCGATGATATAGTCCAAGGACTTTTTCCAGAACTCCAAAAAGTCTTCGACCGAGTAGCCGATATAGTCTTTGGCCGCTCCGGCCGCGCCGAGATAGCTAAGCGGCCGCAGATGCACTCCCTCGAATCCCCATTTCAGGTATTCGTCGACGATTTCTTTGGGATATTCCAAGGATTTTTTAGAAACCGTCACCAAAGCCGACAGATGATATATGTCCTTGCCGGACTCTTTTTTCTCTTTTTCTATCTTTTTGATTTTCTTGATCCAATCGGAAGTCAGTTTGTAGCTGTTTTCTCCGGGAAACGGCCGGTTGACGTTGTGGACTTTTTCCGGTCCGTCCAAAGAGGTGCAGATGGAAACCCGGTTATTGATCAAAAAATCGAATTTCTCGTCGTCCATCACGCTCAAATTGGTGACCAGACTGATCAACAGGATCTTCCTGATTTTCTTATTTTTCTCGCGGCTGTATTCGACGATGTATTTTACCGCCGGCCAGTTCATCATCGGTTCTCCTCCCTGGAATTCGATGGTGATGACGTGACTCGGCGATTCGAAAATCATGTCCACCGCCCGTTTGGCGGTTTTCAGATTCATGTCGTAGCCTTTGGCGGTCATGGAACGGGAGCTCGCCTGGCAATAAACGCATTTGTAATTGCACCGCAGGGTGGTGACGACGATGTGCAAAGACGGACCTTGGAACAGAGACGCCGACCGTTTTTGGTATTGCGCGATTTCTTTGGTGAGATCCAAGTCGTTTTTGAAAAAACCTTTTTCCTTCAATCGGGAATACAAGGCGCTATCTTCCCTCACCTTCCCTTGGACGAATTTCGAGAAATCCTCCGGCGACAAAAAAAGATGGCTTCCGGCGTCGCTCGTGATGAGATATTCTTTACCGATTTTTTTGAAACGGAAGAAATTCGGCGAATCCGGATCCAGTTTTAAGGGTTTGATCGAAGGCATTTAGATGATGTCTTTCATTTCCGACAGGGCGTAATTTTTCAGTTCGTCGGCGATCAAAGAATCGCTGAACGGTTTTTTGGCGATGACGCGGACGTCGATTCCCGATTTGGAGTCGCTTATTTTCAAATCCGCCAAACTTCTGAATTGTTTGGCTGATTTTTTCACGGATTCGAGATTATAAAACTTTTTGTCGAAACGGACGGAAATCCCGGTTGATTTTGGCGCCATGGTTATTTTTTCTTGGTCTTTTTCGTCGTCTTTTTTGTCTTTTTGGCCGAGGTTTTAATTTCGGCGGCCGGAGCCTCTTCGCTGACCGTCGCGTATTTTTCTTCCCAGGGTACGGCGATCTGGAAAGGATCCTCTTTCCAGGTTTCGGTTTCGATCACGGTTTCCTCGATTTCCGCTCCGACCGGCAATTCGTCGGGGCTGATATTGTCAGTTTCCGTCACTGGAAAGACGTTGATGTCTCCGGAAGCGCCGAGTAGGGCCGCTCCGGCGACGTATTCCCTCAATTTGGCGTTTCTTTCGGCTATTTGCCGGCGAAGGCTGTAATTCACCAGTTCGTTTAGGAACTCCGATTTTATCTTGTCTGCCTTTCCGAAACTTTCTTCGTCTTTGCTTTTAATAGAGATGATGATTTTCGTTTTCGGATTGCCGTCCAGAAAAACATAAGCCCTGTCCAGAAAAACATAGGCCGCGCCGTAAATCGCTTCGAGCGGATAGATATTGGGATTAACCGCTATTTTGATTTCTTTCGGATCGCCGGTTTTAGGACTTTTAACCGCGGTTTTCTTTTTAGCCATGACGGAATTAGATCGGATTGCTCACTTTGCAGCAGAGCATGTATCCGGAAGTTAAGGCTACACCAGACCAGGTATAAAAGCCAGCAGGACACTGGGTGGAGCCGCCGCCTCCGGTGTAGGAGACGAGATTGCAGATGTTGGCGTTGCCGGTGACGGTAAGGGTGCCGTCGATCAGGGCGTTATCGTTTCCGGGGTCGGAATCGCCGCCGACGTGAAGGCCGCCGTTGATCGATAGCTTGGCCAGCGGCGTGGCGGTTCCGATGCCGACGTTGCTCGCCGCAGGCGTTAAAAGTATGTTTCCCGCGGCGGTTATCGATAAGTTTTCTACCGCATCCGCTGTCGCGGAGATCTTAGTGCCTGCCGTGTCTAATTGAATATAGTCTACGGCCGGCAGAAAAAGATTGCCGGACGTATCGAAATAAGTGCTCGTATCTCCCAAATAAGTCGCGGTGGTAAAGTAGACATTGTCTAAAGAATAAATGCCATAATCCCAGTTGGTGCCGTTAATATAAATTCCGTAGACGGTGCCGTTGGCGTTAACCGGATCGTTTAAATGAATTCCGTAGGTGGTCGAGCCGGTGGCGTTCGGAGTGAAATTGGTGAAATCAACAGATATTCCCGTAGTATTCAAAGAAGCCGCGCCGGTCGTAGCCGCCGGCCAACTGATGCTATGCGCGTTACCGCTCGTAAAAGTCGTTCCCAATCCGATATCGAGCGGCGCTCCCGGAGCTGTCGTCCCGATTCCGAAATTGCCTTGGGGAATAACGACATTCCCTCCCATTTCGTTGGTAATGGAAAGCAAATTCGATCCCGCTGAACCAAAACCTATCCAACCGCTTCGGGTGGTCGCTGCTTGCGAATCTGCGAAAAATTGGAGATATACGTGATCGCTTGTTCCAGGATGCAAAGAAAGCGTGGCTGCTCCGCCGTCTACGTCCAGTCTTCCTGAAGGAGTTACTGTGTTGATGCCGACCATTCCGTTATCCGCGATATAGATATCCTTTCCTCCATCGGCTGAATCTCTAGCGATCAAAATCGGGGTGGTCGACGAATTGGATCCGAAGATCGCTTTTGAAGTTCCGGACTTCATAACCGCCGTACCTCCTTGGAGTTCGGTGCTGCTGTAGACCTTGCCGTTGACATCGAGCTTATAGTTCGGTGTCGCTCCGACGCCCACGTTCCCGTTGGCTTTGATGATAATCGCATTGGCCGGAGCGCCGGACTCGATCACAAAACTTCCTCCGCCTCCGGGAGGATTCTGAGTTGGGTTTTGCCAGGCGAAGACGAGCGGCGAATCAAAAACTCCGATAAACAAGGTGACCAGAACAACCGCGGAGATGATTTTTTTGTTCATATCTTTATTTATATAAAGACGAATTTCTTGAATAAATTATACACCAAAAACCCCGTTATCGCGTGGGGATAAGTGCGTTCTTCCGTAAGCTTATTTTCCGGCCTCCAATTTCTCCAGCGCTTTTTTGGCCGCGTCGGTCTCGGCTTCCTGTTTCGAAGCGCCGGAGCCTTCTCCTTTCAGTTCGTTTCCGAAATAAACTCCGACCGCAAACATTCGCGCGTGGTCCGGCCCGGATTCGGATAAAATCCTGTATTCCGGCGTCATTTTGAAATCGGCCTGGCTTATCTCCTGGAGCAGGCTTTTAGGATCCTTGTAAAGCTGCCTTTTTTCTATTTCTTCGAGGCGGGAGAGCACGAATCGGGAAACGAACTTCTCGGCCGCCTCGAAACCCTGATCCACGTAAACGGCGCCGGTCAAGGCTTCGAAAGCGTCGGCCAAGATCGTTTCCATGGCCCGGCCGGACATCTGGGACTCTCCTTTGGAAACCAGAAGATATTTCTGGAGCCCGATTTCTTCTTCGGCGATTTTTGAAAGCATCTTGGTGTTCACCAAAGCGGCCCGAAGAAGGGTAAGCAAGCCTTCTTCGAATTTCGGCCGCACTCTCCAAAGATACTCGGTCGCCACAAGCTCCAAAACCGCGTCTCCCAAAAATTCCAGCCTTTCGTTGTGGGGAAGCTTCCACGAAGGGTTCTCGTTAAGATACGATCGATGGGTCAAGGCTTCCTTGAGGATGTTTCCGTTTTTGAAGAAAACTCCGATTTTATTTTCCAAAGAAATGGTGTCCACGTTTTATAAAATCCGCGGCTATTGTTCTTCCGCGGATCTTTTGTCTTCGCCTGAGGCCTCCCTCTCTTTTTTGGTCGGTTCGCCCTTGTCCGGTTCGCCGATCTCCCGGTAAATGGTCCCCAAAACGCCGTTGATGAACTTTCCGGAGTTCGGACCGCCGTAGGCTTTGGCGAGCTCAATCGCTTCGTTGATGGCCACCCTCGGCGGCACTTCGTTCCGGTCGGCGAAAAGCAGCTCGTACAAACCCATCCTCAAAACATTGCGGTCGATGGGAGCGATCTGGTTGATCGGCCACTCCGGAGCGGCTTTCTCGATGATGGCGTCGATGTCCGGCATTTTTTGGACGACGCCGGACACAAGCTTCTTGATGAAGTTTTTATCGTCGGAATCCGGAAAAAACTCCTTGATATTCCTGTCTAGAATGGCGTCGAGATCGGCTTTCTGGCCGCCGAAATCCCACTCGTAAAGCGACTGTAAAGCGACTGATCTTCCTATTTGGCGGGCGGACACGTTGATGGGTTAAAAATTAAGAAGCAGGAGTTTATTAAATCGGAGTCGATTATCTGTAATATCCGCAGCTCGGACAGGCGCGATGGGGCATGGTCGGAGCGCCGCATTTCTTGCAAGCGACCATGGCGGTTTTGGTTTTGGCGAGATGCGAGCGTCGGCGGCCGACTTTGGATTTGGAGTGATGTTTTACTGGAGGCATGTTTTATAGGATTATTGCGTTTGGTACTGGCCCGAAAACGGGCTTTTTTCAGGCTTTATGTTACGGTATTTTTTCAAAAACGTCAATCGATGAATGGGGCAAGGACCGGCTTTCCGGATAGCCTCGAGATGCTCTTTTGTTCCGTATCCCTTGTGCTTCGCGAAATCGTATTCCGGATATTTTTTATGCTCCAGATCCATGTATTTGTCCCGAGAAACTTTGGCGACGATCGAAGCCAGTTTGACGGCCGCGAATTTCTCGTCTCCAGCGACGATCGTCTTGATCGATTTGATAAAGGTTCTTCCGAAGCCTCGACCGACCAGCGCTTCCTGCTTTGATCGGCTTTGGAGGTATAGTCCGCCGTCGAGATAAACGCGCGCTTCCGCTTTTTTCGGGGAGATCCGGCCGAGCTCGTCCAAGACTTTTTGGCACGATTTCAGGGCCGCCGCATTGGCCGCGCGGCTGATATTCGTCTTGTCGATCCGCCGGGGATAAACCCTGCTTGTCGCGTAGATCAAAAACATCCCTTCTTCGCGTTTGGCTGATTCGCGGCAGAGCCAATCGCACCACTCCTTCCTCTTCGCGGCCGAGAGTCGTTTCGAGTCTTTGAGTTTCGACGGCCCGGATTTTATTTTAAATTCGGCTGGCAAAAGACAGGCGGCGACGCAAACCGGACCGGCCAGAGGCCCGCGTCCGACTTCGTCGATGCCGATAATGTATTGTTTCACCGTATTGGTCTTGACGAGTTTTAGCTGAAAGCCGCGTTTTTCTTCGGGTTTGGAAACCTCGGGTAATCCGCCTATAATTATACCAATGAAATTCGTCCACCTTCATACCCACAGCCATTACTCGCTACTCGACGGATTGTCGAAGATCGACGATCTCGTGAGCTACGCCAAAGAACTGGGAATGGAGGCTTTGGCCGTCACCGATCACGGCAACATGTACGGAGCCGTGGAATTCTACAAAAAAGCCAAAGCCGCGGGATTGAAGCCGATCATCGGATCGGAGCTCTACGTCGCTTTCGGGTCGAGATTTTCCAAAAACCCCAAGGTAGACAATATCCGCTACCACCTCACTCTGCTCGTCAAGAACGAAATCGGATA
Source organism: bacterium (assembly GCA_029548485.1). Classification (GTDB taxonomy): domain Bacteria; phylum Patescibacteriota; class Minisyncoccia; order UBA6257; family Colwellbacteraceae; genus JAMCQZ01. The sequence goes on along the minus strand of JAKPNH010000002.1, from coordinate 82,372 downwards.
CAAAAACCTAGTGAAACTGGTCACGGCGGCGAACATCGAGGGATTCTATTACAAGCCGCGCATCGACCACGAATTGATCGAAAAGCACCACGAAGGACTGGTTTGCCTTTCCGGATGTTTCAACGGGGAGATCCCGAGGCTGCTCGAACTCGGAAGAGTCGAGGAGGCCAAAACCGTGGCCGCGTTCTACAAGAATCTTTTTGCCGAAGATTTTTATATCGAAGTCCAGCAGCACTCCGGCGACATCCGGCCGAAGCTCATCAAACTGGCGAATGAACTCCAAATCCCTTTGGTCGCCACCCAGGATTCCCATTATCTCCGGCCGGAAGACAAGGCCACCCACGAAGTGCTTCTCGCCATCCAAACCCAGAACCATTTCGACGACGAAAAAAGATTGACGATGAAGGAATTCGATCTTTCTTTGACTTCGCCGGAGAAAATGGCCGAACTTTTCGCGGACATTCCGGAAGCTCTGGAGAACACCGTCAAGATCGCCGAGAAATGCGCTTTTGAATTCGAACTCGGAAAAAACAAACTGCCGGCTTATCCGATCCCTGAAGGAGAAACCAGCCTTTCTTATCTCAAAAAATTAATCGACGAACGGATCGGCGAACGCTTTACGGAGATCACGCCGGAAATAAAAGAAAGGCTCGATTACGAGTTTTCGGTTATCGAACAGACCGGTTTCGCGAGCTATCTTTTGATTGTCCAGGATTTTGTCCGCTGGGCTAAAAGCCACGGCATCGTCGTCGGTCCGGGCAGAGGTTCAGCCGCCTCGAGCATCATCGTTTATATCCTGGGCATCACCGACGTCAATCCCCTGCCTTACGGATTGCTTTTCGAGAGGTTCCTTAATCCGGCGAGGATCCAGATGCCGGATATCGACATGGATTTCGCCGATACGAGAAGGGAAGAAGTCATCGGCTATGTCAAGGAAAAATACGGGGAAGACCACGTGGCCCAGATAATCACTTTCGGGACTTTGGCGGCCCGCGCCGCCATCAGGGATTCGGGCCGGGCGCTCGGCTATCCCTATTCCTTCGTCGACCACATCGCCAAATTGATTCCTTTCGAGCCGAACCAGTCGAGATCGAGCCACCAACTCGAAGACCTTCTCGAATCGAACGCCGAATTCCGGAAAGAATACGAAGCCGATCCGGACGCCAAAAAAATAATCGACGCCGCCTCGAAACTCGAAGGCGTGGCCAGGCACGCCTCGGTCCACGCCGCGGGCGTGGTCATCACCGATAAACCGATCACCGAATACGCGCCTCTCCAGCGTTCGCCGCAGGACGAAACCGCCTACATCACCCAATTCGAAATGCACGCCGTCGAAGACCTGGGCCTTTTGAAAATGGACTTTTTGGGGTTGAGGAACCTGACCATCATCGAAGGCTGCCTGCGGCTCGTCAAAGAAAAAGGAGATTCGATAGACATCAATAAGCTCCCCCTGGACGACAAAGACACTTTCAATCTGCTCCAGCGCGGGGAAAACATCGGCGTGTTCCAATTTGAAGGCGCGGGAATGACGCGCTGGCTCATGGCCATGAAGGCCGACCGCTTCGAAGATCTGGTAGCCATGGTCGCTCTTTTCCGGCCCGGACCGATGGAGCTTATTCCCTCCTATATCGCGAGAAAGCAGGGCCGCGAGCCGATAACCTACCTTCATCCGAAGCTCGAGCCGATTTTGGGCGGCACCTACGGCATCATGATCTACCAGGAGCAGCTTCTCATGATCGCCCGCGAAATGGCGGGCTTCACCTACGGCGAGGCCGACGTCTTGAGAAAAGCCGTCGGCAAAAAGATCAAATCCCTGCTCGACGAGCAAGCCGGGAAATTCGTTTCCGGCGTGGAAAAAACCCTGGGAGACAGGAAACTCGGAGAAGATCTCTGGAAACTGGCCGAACCTTTTGCCCGTTACGGATTCAACAAGGCCCATTCGGTTTGCTACGCCCTGATCGGATACGAAACCGCTTATCTCAAAGCCCATTATCCGCAGGAATTCATGACAAGCCTTTTGAACAACGATTCTTCGGACGTGGAGCGGATCGCCGTTCTCATCGCCGACTGCCGCCGCATGAAAATCCAAGTTTTGCCGCCGGACATCAACAAGAGCTATTCGGATTTCGCTCCGGAAAACCAGGATATCCGCTTCGGATTGTCGGCCGTCAAAAACGTCGGCGTCGGCATCACCCAGGCCATTGTCGACGAGCGGCTCCGTGGCGGGCCGTTCGCCAATCTTGAAGACTTCGTTTCGAGGATCAACCACAAAGATCTGAACAAAAAATCTCTGGAAAGCCTGATCAAAGCCGGAGCTTTGGATTCTTTGGGCGTGGAAAGAAAAACACTGCTCACCAACCTCGACGACATCATCAAAACCCTTAGCGCTTTTCGCCGGAGCCTCAACATAAGTCAAACCAGCCTTTTCGGAGGAGCGCCGAAGATGACGATCAAGCTGACGCCGGTCGCCCCGGCGACGAACATGGAAAAACTTAATTGGGAAAAAGAGCTTTTGGGTTTGTTCGTTTCGGACCATCCTTTGAACGGATTCAAGCACAACAACGACGGCGTGGTCCCCCTCAAAGACGTCAAAAACATCCGCGACGGATACAGCGTGACCGTGACCGGACTCGTCTCCAAAGTCCAGAAAATCAACACCAAAAACGGACAGCCGATGCTGTTTGTAAAACTGGAAGATTTGAGCAATAATGTGGAAATATTGGTTTTCAACGACACCCTCCAAAAGCATCCCGACGTTTGGAGAGAAAACGCGATACTTCAGGTAAAAGGACGAGTATCCAGAAAAAACGGAGAACCAAAAATAATATGCGAATCAGCAAAAATAATATGAAAAAACCGGCCGGCGAAAAAATCGCCAAAGGACCGAGCCTCGAAGCCGTCAGGCATTCGATTTCCCATGTTGTCGCCTTGGCGACCCTCGAAAGGTTTCCTAAAGCCAAGCTCGGCATCGGCCCCACGATCGAAAACGGCTTTTATTACGACTTCGGGATCAAGGAGATTTTCGAAGACGATCTGAAAGCCATCGAAGGCCGAGCGAGAGAGCTTCTGAAGCAGGGATTGAGATTCAAAAAAGAAGTCGTCACTCCGGCCGAAGCGAAAAAGATCTTCAAAGACCAGCCGTTCAAACTCGAGCTTGTCGACGAGCTGAAAAAGCAGAAAAAACCATTGAGCGTCTATAAGACCTACGACAAGAGCCCGAAAGACCCTCTTTTCATCGATCTTTGCTCCGGCCCCCACGTGAAATCGACTTCGGAAATCGATCCCGAAGCCTTCAAGCTCACTTCGATCGCCGGGGCTTACTGGAAAGGAGACGAAAAAAATCCCATGCTCCAGCGCATCTACGGGCTGGCTTTCGATTCCAAGAAAGAACTCGACGACTACCTCATAATGCAGGCGGAGGCGGAAAAAAGAGACCACCGTAAACTCGGAGCCGAACTCGAGCTTTTCATGATTTCCGACGAAGTCGGCCAGGGCCTGCCGCTTTTCCTTCCGAAAGGCGCGAGATTGAAGCACGAGATCATGAATTTCGCATTAAACACCTACCTCAAAAACGGCTACGAACTGGTGAACACCCCGCATATCGGATCGGAAAAACTCTGGGACAGGTCCGGGCACACCGGATTCTACAAGGAAAGCATGTATTCTCCCTTCGGGATCGAAGGAGAAAACTATCTTCTGAAGCCGATGAACTGCCCTCTCCACATCCAGCTCTACAAAAGCAAGCCTCGGTCTTACCGCGACTTGCCGATCCGATGGACGGAAATGGGAACCGTTTACCGCTACGAACGTTCGGGCACGCTCCACGGATTAACCCGCGTCCGCGGATTCACCCAAGACGACGCGCACATCTTCTGCACTCCCGAACAGATCGAAGACGAAGTGAAGAAAGCCCTGAAGCTAACCATGTACATTCTCGGCGCTTTCGGATTCAAAGATCTCGAAACGAATCTGAGCATCCGCGATCCGAAGAAAAAAGGAGATTTCATCGGCGCCGATAAGGATTGGGCCATGGCGGAAAAAGCTCTGAAAGCGGCTCTCGAAGAAATGGGATTCAACGATTTCAGCTATGACGTCGGCGGAGCCGCGTTCTACGGACCGAAAATAGACATCAAAGTGAGCGACGCCATCGGACGCAAATGGCAACTCTCGACCATCCAGTTCGACTTCAACGAACCGTCGAGGTTCGACATGACTTACGTCGACCAGCAGGGAAAAGAACAGCGGCCGCTCATGGTGCACCGGGCGCTTTTGGGATCTCTCGAGCGATTCATGGGAGTCTACATCGAACACGTGGCCGGGGCTTTTCCGGTATGGATCGCGCCGGTGCAGGCGGTCGTTATTCCGGTTTCCGAAAAATTCAACGGCTACGCCGAAGAAGTTAAAGCCAAACTCGAAGCCGAGGATATCCGCCTCGAGCTTTATTCGAGCGCCGAAACCCTGGGGCGCCGCATCCGGACCGCGGAAATGCAGAAAGTTCCCTACATTCTCATTGTGGGAGACGCGGAAATGAAATCTCAAAGCGTTTCCGTGAGAAAACGCGGCGAAGGCGACCTCGGTCCCAAACCGCTCGACGCTTTTATCGCCGACCTGAAACAGGAAATCAAAGACAGGAAATAGTATCTCGCCGGTCGGCGCTTATTCGACCATGACTGGAGGTAAGCCGAAATTGATCGTTATTCTCGGGCCGACCGCTTCGGGCAAATCCGATTTGGCGGTCGAATTGGCGCTCCGCCACGGCGCCGAAATCGTTTCCGCCGATTCGAGGCAGGTTTATAGAGGTTTGGATATCGGTTCGGGAAAAATCACTAAAAAAGAAACGAAGGGCGTCCCTCATCACCTGCTTGATGTCGCCTCCCCCAGAAGAATCTTCACCGCTTCGGATTACGGCCGACTGGCTAGAAAAGCCGTCGACGACATCCTGCGGCGCGGCAAACCGGCGATTGTCTGCGGAGGCACGGGATTTTATATCGACGCCTTACTTTACGAAGATTCCGTGGCTCCGGTTCCGCCCGACCCCGAAATCAGAAAAAAATTGGAAAGACTATCCACCGAAGCGCTCACTAAAAAACTCGCCGAGCTTGATCCGGACCGTTTCGCTTCGATCGACCGAAAAAACAGGGTCCGGCTTATCCGGGCCCTCGAGATCGTGATCGCGACCGGAAAACCCGTCCCGAAATTGAAACGCCGGAGCCGCTACAATGCCCTGAAAATCGGCCTTTCCTATCCGATGGAAAAGCTCGACGAACGGATAAGGATTCGTCTCGATAAACGCCTTCGATCCGGCATGATAGACGAAGTGAAGCGGCTTCACGAAAAAGGCCTCTCCTGGAAACGTCTGCACGAACTGGGGCTCGAATACCGATACGTCTCGCTCTATCTCCGCGAAAAGCTAAGCTACAGAGAAATGCGAGACGAACTTTTGAAGGCCATCCGGCAATACGCGAGACGCCAAATGACCTGGTTCAAGAAAGACAAGATGATCGAATGGATCAAAAATAAATCGGAGACTAATCGCCTTTTGAAAGAATTCTTGGAAATGGATATTTCCGCGAAAGATTAAAGCTCTTTTTCGAGCAATTCGCTGATTTTCCCGGGATGGCCCTTGCCTCGCAATTCGGCCATGGCTTTGCCGATCAGAAACTGGAAAGCGGTTTTTTTTCCGGCTTTGTAGTCGCCGACCGCGGCCGGATTGTCTTTGACGGCTTTTTGGACCGCGGACTTGATGGTCTCTTCGTCCAAAACCTGTTCCATTCCTTTTTCTTTTATGATCTGCTTCGGGTCAAGTCCCGAACGCTGCATTTCCGGAAGAAGATCCTTGGCGATGCGGCTCGATATCTCGCCATCGAAGATCAGATCGATAAAGTCAGCGAAATTCTCCGGATTAATTTTGAGATCGCTGAAAACGATTCCTTCGCTATTCATGAAGCCCTTGAGATCGCTCGTCAGGTAATTGAAAACAAGATCGATGAATCTTTGTCTTTCCGGCGCTTGAATGTTCTTGTCTCCCAAAGCTTCGGAAATAACGGCCTCGAAAAAGTCCGCTTCTTCCCGGTCTTCGATCATCAAATCGGCCTGGACCGGCCGGAGTCCGTATTCATTAATCAATCTTTCCCGTTTTTGGAGCGGCAACTCCGGAATGGACCGCCTCAATTCTTCGAAATCGACGAGCGACGTCTCTTTGAAATCGATCCCCGGAATATCCGGTTCCGGAAAATAGCGATAGTCTTTAGCCTCTTCCTTGCTCCGTTGGCTAAAGGTCTCTTTTTTGTTCTGGTCCCAGCCGCGGGTTTCCTGGTCCACTTTGCCGCCGGATTCCAGAATTTCGGTCTGGCGCTTGATTTCGAAATTAACGGCGTCTCCGACGGATCTGAAAGAATTCAGATTCTTAACTTCAACTTTGGTTCCGTATTCTTTTTGTTTTTCCGGACGCACGGAGACGTTGGCTTCCACCCGCATCTGGCCTTTTTCCATGTCGGCCGCGGAAATCCGGAGATAGCGGAGGATCAACTGAAGCATTTTCCCGAAAGCGACGGCTTGTTCCCCGCTTTCGATGTCCGGCTCGGTGACGAGTTCCATCAAAGGAACCCCGGCCCGATTGAAATCGACATAGGTGGCTTTGTCCGCTTCCTTCGGCCGGCTTCCGTTTTCTGCCGGAATCTCGTGGAGCAATCGGCCGACGTCCTCTTCCAAATGGATCCTCCTCACGCGGACGCCGAGAAGCTCGCCGTTTTTCACCAGAGGTTCATCGTATTGGGAAATCTGGTAGCCTTTCGGGAGATCCGGATAAAAATAGCTTTTGCGGTCGAATTTCGATTTCTCGGAAATATCGCCCCCGAGGGCCAAACCAAGCTTCAGCACCGATTTGACGGCTTCGATATTCGGCACGGGAAGAGTCCCCGGATGCCCGAGGCAGATCGGGCAGACATTCACGTTCGGTTTGGTTTCCAGGCTGTTATTTTTACAGCCGCAGAACATCTTGGTTTTCGTGTCGAGTTCGACGTGGATTTCGAGTCCGATCGTGGGCAGATATTTCATTGGATTAGCTTATTCTAACAGGTTTTGGACATAAGGAAAAAACCCTATTCTTCGGGCTTTTTATGCGGCGCTTTCGAGTTTGGAGACGAGGATTTTTCGGAGAATCTCTTCCACTTTGGCGTCAACCGCTTCTTTCGGAAGGTTCTCGCCGTTTATGTCGGAGCATTCGACGAGGACAAATCCCGGATAATTTTCGGTAAGCCAGCGGTACGCCCGGCCGGCGTTTATCATGTGTTTCGGATCGACTTCGTGGCCCTGGGGAGTTCCCCGGTTGACGATCCTCTGCTCGACCAGTTCCGGCGGCAGCCAAAGGATGATGTTGATGTCCGGCTTCGGAATTCCGTAAAATCCGTATTCTCGTTCGAAAAGCCAATCGACGAATCCTTTGCGTTCATCGGGGTCGGTGATTTTACCGCCCTGGTGCCCGGCGTTCGATTCGACGTAGCGGTCGCAAATGACGACCTTGCCTTCCTGAAGCGCTTGTCTGATTTCTAAGCTCGCGTCGTAACGGTCGAGAGCGTAAAACTCCGAAGCGATCTTAGGAGGGACGTCGTTCGGCGGCCCGTAGCGCGGCGGCGTATGATCCGGCAGTTTGCCGAGATAGGCAGCCACGAACCAGCCCGCCGGCGATCCGTACCTCGGGAAAGCGAGCTTGGCGACGGCGTAACCCTGGTCCACGAACCATTTTTCGGCGAATTGCGACTCGGTGTTTTTGCCTGTGCCGTCGGTACCGCCGAAAACGATCATCAATCCTCCGGGTATTTTGCGGTTTTCCATGTAATGTCAGAGTTTCCCGAAAAGATTCTTGGGGTTGGCCGCGGTCGGACCTTTCTGTTTGTTGTAAAGAGATTTCTTGCGGAGGTTGTAAGGCTTTTCCGCCGGACTCGAAAGATATTCCGCCGCCACCTGGCAAATGTACATTCCGGGATAGAGCTTTACCGGCAGATCCGATTGGTTGCTGATTTCCAAAGTAATCGTTCCTTCAAATCCGGGATCGATAAATCCGGCCGTATGGACCAAAATGCCCATTCGGGCCAAAGTGCTCTTACCTTCTACCCGGAGGACCATATCGGCCGGCACCTTCATGTACTCGGCGGTGCTCGCCAAAATGAATTTTCCGGGATGCAAAATGAACGACTCGCGATGGTCGTAATTTTTCATGACCTCCAAAGGAATACCTTTCTTGGTATCGAGCAAACTGGTCTCGTTGATATGGAAAACTTTGAACTGCTGCCCGAGCCGGAGATCGATCGAGGCCGGACCGATCTGATCCGGGTAAAGCTTCGGAATAAAAACCAATTTCTTTTGCTTGATGACTTTTTTGATATCCCTATCGGAAAGAATCATTAAGCTTGGTTATGTTTATTATTTGACGAATTTACTCGTTTTTAATCTGCGGGAACGGCGCGCTCGGTGGGGATGGCTGTGCCAACAATGATTATTCGGCGATTTCTATCCCCATCGAACGGGCGGTGCCGGCGATGATCTTTTCGGCGGCCTCCACGTCGTTCGCGTTCAAATCGGCCGCTTTTTTCTCGGCGATTTTCCGTAAATCCTCCTTGCTCACTTTTCCCACTTTGTTCTTGTTCGGGACAGCCGATCCTTTTTCGATACCGGCGGCTTTGCGGAGCAAATCCGAAGCCGGCGGAGTTTTAAGCTTGAAAGTGAAGCTCCGGTCTTCGTAGATCGTGATTTCGGCCGGAATGATGTCGTTGCCCATATCCTTGGTGGCGTCGTTGAACTGCTTGACGAATTCCTGGATATTGACGCCGTGCTGTCCCAAAGCCGGGCCGACCGGAGGAGCCGGGTTGGCGGCGCCGGCTTTTATTTGGAGTTTCAAAGTTGTCTTGATTGGTTTGGCCATATTAGCAAAAAATATCTTAAACTAAATCTTTTTGACTTGCAAAGCGTCGATCTCCACGGCCGTGTCGCGCCCGAAAATGGAAACCAGAACCTTGACCCGGCCCCTCGCTTCGTCCACTTCTGAGATTTTGGCGTCGGCGTCCTTGAACGGGCCGTCGGTGATGCGAACCAAGTCTCCCGGCTTGTAATCGATCCTGAAGCTCGGTTCCTCGCCGGTCATTTTCGCCATCAAGGAATCGACTTCGGCTTTGGAAAGCGGGGTCGGTGTGGTGGTGTCGGCGCCGACGAATCCGGTGACGCGCGGGGTGTTGCGGACGATATACCAAGTGTCCGGCCCCATGACCATGTCGACGAGCACGTATCCCGGATAGATCTTTTCGTCGACGACCGTGCGGCGGCCGTTCTTGATCTTGACTTTCTTTTCCTTGGGAACGATGACGTTGAAAATCTTGTCTTCGACGCCCAAAGATTCGATGCGCTGCTTCAAATAGCGGCTGACGGCGTCTTCGTATCCCGAATAAGTGTGCACCGCGTACCAGTGCCGAGTTTCAGTCTGTTCCGGAGTGGTTTTTTCCATGAAATTAAATCTTCAAAATGAATTTCTTCATCAGAAAAGTAAAAAACGAATCCGCGGAAAAAAGCAGCAAAGACACGATAACCGCGAAAACGATAACGAGAAGCACCATGCGTAAAGTGTCTTTCCTGCTCGGCCAGTTGACCTTGCGGAGCTCTTCGTAGGAATCTTTGATGAATTTTTTCAACGCCATGTAAGCTTTGTAAGGTTATAATTTTTAAAGCTAGATGTCAAGATTTTTGACCGAGGCGCCGTGGATCTGGATATATCTTTTTCTCGGCTCGACTTCGCTTCCCATGAAAATGTCGAAAAGCCGGTCCGCTTCCTTGGCGTCGTCTACGGTCACCACCTTCATCATCCTCGTTTCCGGATTCATGGTCGTTTCCCAAAGCTGTTCCGGGTTCATCTCTCCCAAACCTTTATAGCGGCTGACCACGGCAGTCTCTCCCATTTTTTTGAGCAAAGCGTCTTTTTCGGCGTCGGTGTAGCCGTAATAGAATTCCTTGCCTTTTTGGACTTTATAAAGCGGCGGCTGGGCGATGAAAATGTTTCCGTTCTCGATAAGCTTCACGAAATAGCGGTAGAAAAGCGTCAAAAGCAAAGTCCGGATATGGGCGCCGTCGACGTCGGCATCGGTCATGATGATCACTTTGCCGTATCTCAATTTTTCCAAATTGAAATCTTCGCCGAAAGCCGTGCCCAAAGCGACGATCAGGGATTTGATTTCGTTGTTGGCGAGCATGCGGTGGATCTGCGCCTTTTCGACGTTCAGGATTTTACCCCTAAGCGGCAGAATGGCCTGGAAGCGGCGGTCCCGACCCTGTTTGGCCGAGCCTCCGGCCGATTCTCCCTCGACGATGAACATCTCGGCTTCTTCGGTCTTTTTCGTTTGGCAGTCGGCCAACTTACCCGGCAAGGTAAGGCCTTCCAAGGCGCCTTTATGCAAAACCGTGTCCTTGGCCGCCTTGGCGGCTTTTCTCGCCTTGGCCGCCAATACGCATTTTTCGATCATTCTTCGGCCGTCGCTCCCGTATTTTTCCAAAAATTCCTTGAAAGCCTCGGAAACGACCGTATCCACGGCGCTTCTCGCTTCGGGGTTGCCCAACCTAGCCTTGGTTTGTCCTTCGAACTGCGGGTTTTTGAGCTTGACCGACACGACGGCGATCAATCCCTCGCGCACGTCTTCTCCGGTCAGATTGTCGTCCGTTTCTTTCAGATATCCGGACGAACGGCTGAAATCGTTCAAAGTCCTCGTGATGGCCGTCCGGAGCCCGGTCAGATGCATGCCGCCGTCCGAAGTATGGATGTTGTTGGCGAAGCTGTATTCTTCGACTTCGAAGCCTTCGGTGTAAGCCAAAGCCGCTTCGATATCTATGCCGTTATATTCCTTGTTGACGTAAAAAACTTCCTGCTGGATGATCGGATCGCCGTCTTCGTTCAGATAATCGATGAACGATCTCAAACCGCCGGCGAACCGGAAGGTGTAATAAAACGGAGTCTCTTCCCGGCGGTCGATAAAAATGATCCTCAATCCTTTGGTGAGATAAGCCTGCTCTCGCAGATGGTCCAGGATTCTTTTCCGATCGAAAACCGTTTCGGAAAAGACCGTCTTGTCCGGATAAAAAATGGAAGTGGTACCGTGGCCTTCGGATTTGCCCACTTTTTTGACGGCTGATTTAGGCTTGCCCCGTTCGTATTCCTGACTGTAAAGGTTTCCGTTCTGCCGGACTTCGACTCTCATCCGTTCGGACAAAGCGTTCACCACCGAAGCGCCGACTCCGTGAAGCCCTCCGGAAACTTTGTATCCGGCTCCGCCGAACTTGCCGCCGGCGTGGAGCGTGGTCATCACGGTCTCGAGCGCGGACTTTTTGGTCACGGCGTGGACATCGACCGGAATGCCGCGTCCGTCGTCTTCTACCGCCACGCTGCCGTCTTTGTTCAATTCCACGCGGATATTATTGGCGTATCCACCCATGGCTTCGTCGACCGAGTTGTCGACGATCTCCCAAATCAAATGGTGCAAGCCGTCGACGCCGGTCGAACCGATGTACATTCCCGGCCTTTTTCTGACCGGCTCCAAACCCTCCAGGACTTCGATGTCTTTGGCGCTGTACGACTGCTCTTTTTTAACGGATTTTTCCTCGCTTTTTTTGGCCATTTTCCAGATGTTTAAAACTTCAAAAAGTCTTATTTATTCTAACAAAAATCCGGCTCAAAGACAACCCGCCGGGCCTTTGGTTTTAGCGGATTTCGGCCTCGAAATCAGAGGCCAAAATACCGGCGATCTTGGCTGTCGAACGGTTGGCTTCCTCATCCGAAAGCGTCTTTTTCATGGATTGGAAAACCAGACGCAAAGTGAGGCTGATCCGGCCGGAATCAAGCGCCAGGTAGTCGATCAAATCGACGTCTTCGAGATTCTCGATTCTCAAATCGGCGATCGCCTCGAGGATAAGATTCATTCTCGCGGAAACGGGAACGGTGAAAGAAATGTCGCGGATGATCGAAGGATACGGAGAAATCTCGAGATACTCCCTTTCCCCCTCCATCAGCCGCCGCGCTTTGTCGAAATCGATTTCGAGAAAAGCGGCTTTGCTCTTCGGCTCGGGAAAGAGATATCCCAAAACTTCGTGATCGGATTCCAGCCGCAATTTGTCGCCTTCCGGAACAAAGGCGTAATCCGTAAGTCCGAGGCTCCGCAGCAAATTCTCGGCCGGACCGCGGAGTTCGCGGAAAACATGGCCGCCGGATTTGAGGCCGACGGCCATGGCCAGACGGTATTCTTCCTTGAATCCTTTGAGAAAAACTTTTCCGATTTCGAATATTCTCACGTTTTCCAAAAACCGATGATTGGTTTTGATGTTCCCGCGAAGATGGTAGATGAGGTTACTCCTAAGGAACCGCTTGTCGTCGGATAAAGGATTTTCTATTTCGACGTCTCCGGCCGCATCGCCCGGAACAAAACTGGAATTGCGGACTTCGGAAAATCCCATTTCCACCAGGCTGTTTTTGGCTTTTTCCGCGGCCGAGAAATAATCGTCTATTTCCGGCGGCGCGAGGAGAACGGCCGGATTTTTCCCGGGAATCTTGTTCAAATCGTACATCCGGCCGACTTCCTCGATCAGATCCTCGACAATGTTGATGTCGAGCCTCAAGGCCGGGACCTCGACCATGTTTTTATGAATAAGGCGGAATCCCAAAGATTTCAAAATAGACGAAACGGTCTTGGAATCGATATTTATTCCGAGAACGCTTCGAAGCTTTTCCTGATCGAGTTTCAAGATCTTCTTCGGCTGGCGTTTCGGATAAACGTCTTTGGAATCGAGGAACGTCGCTTTGCAGATTTCTTTGAGCAGCACGGCCGCCCGGTCAACGCCGATCTTGCAAAGTTCCGGAGACAGGCCGTGGCCGAATCTCTGGGAGGCATCGGTCGCGAGTTTGATCGTTTTGGAAGCCTTGTAAATCGAAACCGGGTCGAAATTGGCGGACTCGACGATGATCGCCTTGGTTCCGGAACCCACTTTCGAGCTTTCCCCTCCTTTGATGCCGGCGATGGCCAGAGGCTTTTCGCGGTCGGCGATGATCAAAACCGATTTGTCGAGCTTGATTCTCTGGTTGTCGATCGTCTCCATCGTTTCGTTCGCTTTGGCCAGGCGGACCCGGATTCCGCCCTTGATTTTCGAAGCATCGAAAGCGTGTAAGGGCTGACCGGTTTCAAGCATGACGTAATTCAAAATGTCGACAACGGCGTTCACCGGCCGCAAACCGCAAGTTTGAAGCATTTTCCGCATCCAGACCGGAGACTCACCGATTTTCGGAATCTCCAGATAATAAGCCATGTATCTCGGGCAAAGCCTCGGATCTTCGACTCTGATCTTTTCCAAAAATCCTTTGTTCTGCGGCTGGTTGATGATAATTTTGGGGCCAAAAGAAAGCTTTTGTCCGGTCGCGGCCGCGGCTTCTCTCGCCATTCCCCAGTGGGAAGCGGCGTCCGACCAGCGGTTCGGCATGATCTTGATCTCCATGGCGTCGGCTTTGACCTCTTCCACCTCGAAGGATTTGACGCTCAAAACATCGGCCAGCCTCTTTTTCTCCGGAATCCCCGGGACCATTTTTTTGAGCAAAGAATAGGAAAATTTCATAGACTAGAATTGTTTAATGAATCTCAAGTCTCCGTTGTAGAACATGCGGATATCCGGAATGTTGTATTTGATCATCGCGAGCCTTTCGATGCCCACGCCGAAGGCGAATCCCTGCCAGTCGCGGGGATTGTATCCGGCGAACTCGAAAACCCGCGGATGCACCATGCCGGCGCCCATCACCTCGAGCCACCTGGAGTTTTTGAACTTGATGTCCACTTCGACTCCGGGTTCGACAAACGGAAAATAGCTGGAACGGAACCGGAATTCTATTTTTTTACCTCTGAAGAAGCTCTTCAGAAACTGCTCGATGACAAATTTGAAATTGGCGAAAGAAACATCTTTGCCGACCATCAATCCTTCGACTTGCGAGAAATTGGCTTCGTGCGAAGCGTCGAGCGCCTCGTAGCGGAAAGTCCGTCCGGGGACGACGATCTGGAACGGCGGCTCGTGCGTCTCCATGTACCGCACCTGCATCGGCGAAGTGTGGGTGCGGAGCAGATAATGATCTTTGGAGCTTTTGGGCTTCTTGTCCTGTTTGATCCAAAAAGTGTCCCACATTTCCCGCGCCGGATGGTCGGCCGGAATGTTCAAGACGTCGAAATTATAATATTCGGTTTCTAGTTCCGGCCCGTCGATCACGGAAAAATTGAGTGAAGCGAAGATCTTTAAAATCTCGTTTTCCGTTTTCGTCAAAGGATGGAGATGCCCGGTTTCGGAGCGCTTGCCGGGCAAAGTGATATCTTCTTCCGGAATCTCGAATTCGGCCAAAGATTTGAGCTTGAAATCGATCGCTTTCTCGATTTCTTTCCTCGCCTGCTGAGCCATAGGGCCGATACTCCGCTTTTCCTCGAGCGGAAGATCTTTCAACGATTTCAACACATTGTTCAACAAACCCTCTTTCCTGCCCAGATAGCGCACCCTGATCGCCTCGACTTCTGCGGAGGTTTGTGCGCGATCGATTGCTTCTGCGGCTTCGGATTTGATTGTGTCTATGTCTTTGTTCATATAGGTGCCGGCGGGTGGAATCGGACCACCGACCTAAGCGTTATGAGTGCTTCGCTCTAACCACTGAGCTACGCCGGCAGCGAATGTCTGCCTACTTTATTATATTAGGCTAATATAACCGAAATTAGAAGGCAAGAAAAAATGCCTTTTGATAAATGCGCAGCGGACGGGATTCGAACCCGCGATCTCTGCCGTGACAGGGCAGCGCTTTAAGCCAACTAAGCTACCGCTGCAGATCCGATTACTGACGTATTTTAAAGCCGATTTTCAAATAAATCAATCCAAGCTTTTCGCGAGTTTGCTGAACTTTTTCCCCCGGTCAGCGTAATCTTTAAACATATCGAAGCTGGTCGCTCCCGGGGAAAAGACGACGATCGCTTTTTCGTCCGGATAAAACCGCAGGTAGTTTTTGGCGTCCTTTGCTGCCGCGGCTAGGGCTTCTTCCAGATTGCCGGCCAAAACGATTTCGATTCCGCCAACGGCTTTTTCTATTTTCGCCTTATTTTCTCCAAAAAGAATTGCTTCCCGGACCGAGGACTTTTTGAGAGTCGCGCCAAGCGGCGCGTAGTCCAAATTCTTGTCTTTGCCTCCGGCAATCAGAAAAATCGGTTCTTTGAACGATTTGACCGCCGCCGCGGTCGTATCCGGGTTGGTGGAGGCGGAATCGTTGTAGATTTCTATCGATTTTCCGTCCGCTTTTATTTTTTTCACCAATTCCAGGCGGTAAGGCAGGCCTTTGTATCTTTTGACCGTCGCTTTGACGATCTCGGGCTTAATCCCTAGATAAAGGCCGATTTCCGCGGCCATGACCGCGTTTTTAAAATTGTGCGGACCGACGATTTTGAGGTCGGCCGGAGAAAACAGCTTGAATTCCTTTTCCGAAATTGGAATCTTTTTTCCTTTGCTTTTTTGGGCGATCAAAAAAGAATTCCTGTTGTCTTTGTTGTAAAAAATAACGTCGGATTTATTCTGGTTTTTGGCGATTTCCGATTTGGCTTCCAAATACTCTTTGACCGACCGATGAGCGTCCAAATGGTCCGGAAAAACATTGAGCACTACGGAGATATCGGGCGAAAGCCCGAGCCCCTGAAGCTGGAAGCTTGAAAGTTCGATCACGGAAATGGAGTTTTTTT
Organism: bacterium; assembly: GCA_029548485.1. Lineage (GTDB taxonomy): Bacteria > Patescibacteriota > Minisyncoccia > UBA6257 > Colwellbacteraceae > JAMCQZ01. The sequence goes on along the minus strand of JAKPNH010000002.1, from coordinate 66,602 downwards.
TCAACTTCGGAAGAATGGACAAGGCCGGAGTGCCGATGTTTCCGGCGAGATAAGCGTCTTTTTTGGCGGCTTTGAGGATATCGTAAAGCAAACTCGAAGTCGTGCCTTTGCCTTTGGTGCCGGTGATGCCGATTATCGATCCTTTTTTATTCTTTCTTACTTCCTCGAAAAAGACTTTGGTGGCGCTAGAAAACTCGGTTCCTTTTTTCAAGGCTTTTTGGATTTCAGGGAAGTTGTAAGGAACTCCGGGAGAACGGAAAACGATATCGAAATCGCCGAGGCGACGGAGATAATCCGGATCGGTTTTCCTGTCGAGAATCGCTATTTTCTCTTTGGGATATTTTTTCCGAAGATAAGCCTTCAAGGCTTTTCCCTCGCGGCCGAATCCCAAAATTGCCAATTTCATGATTTCATAGTAATATATATGGCAAGTTTTATTAAGCGTTATCGCGGGGGAGACGGACGGTAAGTCGGGAGCCTCATAAGCTCTAGATAGCGGGTTCAATTCCCGCCCCCGCAACTTTATATGAAAGCCGCCCGATAACAGGGCGGCTTTTTTAATCAATAAACCTACGCCTCCTCGTAAAGTTTTCCCAGGGCGAAAAGATTCTTGTCGTCTCCCCATTTGCCCATCAATTGGAACCCGATCGGTAGATCGCCTTCTTTGTTTTTGGCCGGAATGGCCAGTCCCGGAATGCCGGCCAAATTCGCCGGAATGGTGAAAATGTCGGAAAGATACATTTCCATCGGGCTTTGCGTCTTCTCTCCGATCTTGAAAGCCGGAGACGGCGAAACCGGAGCGAGAATCGCGTCCACTCTTTCTTTTTCAAAAACTTTTTCGAAGTCTTCCCGGATCAATCTCCTCACCCTTTGGGCTTTGGCGTAATAGGCGTCGTAATAGCCGGAAGAAAGCACGAATGTTCCGAGCAGAATCCGACGCTTGACTTCCTCGCCGAACCCTTCGCCCTTGGTTTTCTCGTAAATCTCGAGAAGGCTTTTCGCGTCTTTCGACCGGCCGTAGCGGATGCCGTCGTAACGGGCCAGATTGGTCGAAGCCTCGGCCGGCATGATGATGTAATAGCAAGGCAGGGCGTATTTGGTGTGGGGCAAGCCGATGTCCTTGAAAACCGCTCCCATTTCCGTGAATTCGCGGATGACGTTTTTCATGGTCGCTTCGACTTCTTTCGACAATCCTCCTTCCAGATATTCTTTGGGAAGCCCGATGACGATATCCTTTAAATCCTCTTTTTCCCAAATTTTCCTGTCTGGCAAATTGAAAGAAGTGGCATCGTAGCGATCTTCGCCCTTGATCGCTTCGAAGACTATTTCGGCGTCGGCCACGGAATTGGCGAACGGCCCGATCTGGTCCAGGCTCGAACACAGGGCCAAAAGCCCGAAGCGCGAAACCGCGCCGTAGGTCGGCTTGAATCCGACCGTGCCGCAGAATCCGGCCGGCTGCCTGATCGAGCCTCCGGTGTCCGATCCCAAGGAGACAACGGCCATATTGGCCGCGACCGCCGCGGCCGAACCTCCCGAAGAACCTCCGGGAACCCGTTCCAAATCATGGGGGTTCTTGGTCGGGCCGTAGGCCGAAGTCTCGGTGGACGATCCCATGGCGAATTCGTCGGTATTGGTCTTCCCGAGGATTATCGCCCCCTGTTCTTTCAGTTTTTTGACAACGGTCGCGTCGTAAGAAGCGACGTAATCCTCCAAAATCTTCGAAGAAGCGGTGCAAGGCAAACCTTCGGACATGATGACGTCTTTCAAGGCGATCGGCACGCCGGCCAAGTCCGGCAGATTTTCTCCCGAGGCCAAACGGCTGTCAACCCAGGCGGCCGCCTCGAGGCCGGACTTTTTGTTGAGATTCAAAAAGGCGTGGATGTCTTTGTCTCTTTTTTCGATTCTTCCGAAATAATCCTCGGTGATTTCCGCGGCCGAAAACTTTCCGGACCGCAATCCGTCCCTGATTTCGGAAACGCTTAAATTCTCCCTATCATTCATGGTCGCTTTTATCGAACACGGCCGGGACTTTCAAGAATCCCTTTTCTTCCTCGGGGAAAGCCTCCTTACCTTTGGAAAGCAATTCGTCGTTTTCTTCGTCGTCCATCAAGACGTTCATCAAATCCGTGCCGCCGGTTACGGGCGAAACATCAGCGGTGTCGAGCTCGGTCAGCTCCTTGAAATGGCCGAGTATTCCCTCGAGATCGGAGGAAAGCTTCTCTTTCTGCTTGTCGCTTATTTTTATTCGGCAGAGTTCGGCCAGATGTTCGATTGTCTCTTCGTTGATCGCCATGATTCTTCACTCATCTTAAACAAAACCTCCGCTCTCCACAAATCAGCTCACTTTGCCGATGGCGGTTTGGAGCTCCCAGAAATTGCGGTAAATGCCGTCCGGATCCCGCATCAATTCTTCGTGCGTTCCCATTTCGGCGATCTTGCCTTTTTCCAAAACGATGATTTTATCCGCTTTCTGGATGGTGCTCAAGCGGTGGGCGATGATGAAAGTCGTCCGACCCCTGATCAAATCGGCCAAAGCGGCCTGGACCATTTTTTCCGAGGCCGAATCGAGCGCCGAAGTGGCTTCGTCCAGGATCAAAATCTTCGGATTCCTCAAAATCGCCCGGGCGATGGCAAGCCGCTGTTTCTGGCCTCCGGAAAGCTTGATTCCCCGCTCACCCACCATCTGGTTATATTTCCGGGGAAACGTCTCGATGAATTCGTCGGCGCTCGCCGCCTTGGCCGCCGCCTCGATCTCCTCGTCGGTCGCTTTCGGCTTCCCGTAGCGGATGTTGTTTTTAATGGTGTCGTTGAAAAGCAATATTTCCTGGGGCACGACCGCCATCTGCTCGCGGAGCGCTTTCAATTGGAGCCTCTTGATGTCCACGCCGTCGATGAGGATCCGTCCTTTGACCGGCAAATAATACCGGCCGATCATGTCGACGACCGTACTTTTGCCAACGCCGGACTCTCCGACAAAGGCCACGGACTCTCCGGGTTCGACTTTGAAGCTGATGTCACGCAAAACAAGCTTGTTTTTCTTGTAGCCGAAATCGACGTTCTCGAACTCCACCGATCCACCAAGGCTTTCGATGACGACCGGACGGCTCACGTCTTTCTCTTCCGGATAATCGTAATATTTCATGGCCCGGCGGAAAGAAAACATGCCGCTTTTTATCATCCGGTACTGGTCGGCGAGCTGGGTCAAGGGAACGGTCAAAAGGTTGATGTATCCGAAGAACATCACCAAATTGCCCGCGGAAAGCTCTCCGGACCGGAGCATGATTATTCCCAACCCGAACACCGAAACGAATCCCAAGGAAAAAACTATCTTTTGCCACATGGCCATTTCCTGCCATATATTCCGCCATTTGATATAAACTCCTCCGGCGGCAATGAAATTCTTCAAATTCCTTTTTTCTTCGAACTCCTCGGCCACGGCCGCCTTGACCGCTTGGACGTTCAAAACCGAATCCCACAGGTCCCCGTAGGCTTTTTCCCAACCGCGGTGCATTTCCTTCTGCTTCTTGACGATGTTTTTCGTGTAGACGAAAGTGATCCAGACGTAGACCAGGCTCGAAACCGTGAGAATCGAAGCCAGCCGCCATTCCACGAAAAAGAGAATGGCGATGGCGACGACGCATGAGATGACCGACGGGAAAAAAGCGAAAAGAGATTTTTCTATCATATTGGAAAGATCTTCCACTCCCCGGTCCACCCGGCGCATGATCTTTCCCATTTTCATTTCCTTGTGGAACTTGATCGGCAGATCGTTCAGGTGGCGGAAAATCTTCACGAGGAGCCTGTTCGTCAAATCCATCGCCACCTCGTAAGATTGCCTGACGCTGTACCTCGAAAGCCCGTCGGCGACCAAAGACAGAATAAACCACAAAACGAGCAGTCCGATGATAAAGAGAAGATCGGATTCCGGCTGAACGGCGATGTCGATCGAACGGCCGTAAATCAAAGGAATGAGAGCGGTCATTCCGGCGGAAACAACGGCGGCGAGCATGCCCCAATAAAGCTTTTTCGGCTCTTTCAGAAGTTCGATCGTTTTTTGGATATGGGGATCTTTGAAAATCATAGAAAATAAAGCGTTAGATTTTATCATACACCAAAAGACAACTATTCTTAAGTTTTATATCAGCCTCAAGAACTCTTTCTCGTCTAAGATTTTCACGCCGATTTCTTTCGCTCTGTTATATTTCGATCCCGGATCGATACCCGCGACAAGATAATCCGTTTTCGAGCCGACAGATTCCGATATATCCCCTCCCAAAGCGCGGATCTTTTCTTTGGCCTGTTCCCGGGACATCGTCTCGAGCGTTCCGGTCAAGACAAAAGTCTTGCCGCTCAATTTCCCCGAAGCCGGAGTTTCCAACCGGATTTCTATTCCCGACTTGTCCAATTTTTCCAACAAGTGGATGTTTCTTTTATCCTTGAACCAGGAATAAAAGCTTTCCGCCACCTTGGGGCCGATATCCGGCAGTTCCTCGAGTTCTTCTTTGGACAAGGACTCCAAGATTCCGGTCGCTTCTCCGGGCTTGAAAGTCTTTTTTCCGCTCTTTTTCGCCATGTCTTTGGCCAGGGTGTTCGCCGTTTCCTCGCCTACATGCAAGATTCCCAAAGAATAAATGAATCTCGCCAGCCCCACTTTTTTTCTGGCTTCAATTTCATTGATCAGATTATCGGCGGATTTTTCCCCGAACTTCTCGAGCGAGGCGATGTCGCCTTTTTGGAGGCTCCAAATGTCGGCCGCGTCCGAGATCAAGCCTTCGTCCATGAACCGGTCGATGATTTTCGGGCCAAGGCCTTCGATGTTGAAAGCCGCCTTGGAAACGAAATGCCTTATTTCCCGCCTGTTCCTAGCGCCGCATTTGGGGTTGGAGCAACGGTAAAAGACTCCGGTTTTGATTACGGGCGAGCCGTCCACCGGACACGTTTCAGGCATTTTGAAGGATCTTTCCTTTCCGGTCCGCAATTCCTTGAAAACCTTGGTGATCTGGGGAATGACGTCTCCGGCCCGGCTAACCACCACCGTATCCCCGATCTTCAGGTCGAGTTTTTCGATCTGGTCCATGTTATGGAGCGTGGCGTGGGTGATGGTCGTTCCGCCGACCGAGACCGGTTTCATCACCGCGACCGGCGTCAGGTTCCCGGTGCGGCCGACCTGGACTCTGATGTCTTCGACGATGGTCGTCGCCTCTTTCGGAGAAAACTTGTAGGCGATGGTCGCCCGCGAAGCCTTGCCGATGACTCCGGCTTCTTCGAAAACCTTGTTCTGGTTCACGATGACGACGATGCCGTCGATCTCGTAATCCAGTTTTTCCCGGGCGATCGGATCGCCCCAGCGCCGGTGGAAATCGAAAACTTCTTCGAGCGAACGGGTAAGTTTGCTTTCCGGATTGACGTTGAACCCCCATTTTTTCAAAAGCGCGTGCTCTTCGGCGTGGGTTTTGGTTTCCCGGCCCACCACGATGTCGTATTGGAAAGAATCCATGTTTCTCGAAGCGGTGATTTTCGGATCGAGCTGACGGACCGAACCCGAGGCGATGTTCCGCGGATTGGCGTAAAGCTTCTCGCCTTTCTTTTTCTGCTCCTTGTTGATCCGTTCGAATTCTTTTTTGCTCAGAATCACTTCTCCGCGGACCACCAAATGTTTCGGGTAATCGCCTTCGAGCTTCAAGGGAATGTCTTCGATGGTTCTCAAGTTCTGGGTGACGTCTTCGCCGACCAGGCCGTCGCCCCTCGTCGAACCCCGAACAAAAACTCCGTTGTCGTAGACGAGCTCCACCGACAATCCGTCGAGCTTCAGTTCGCAGAAGAATTCCCTGTCGATTTTCTTTTTCAAATAATTCTCGAGCCTGTCGAGCCAATCTTCCATGTCTTTCTCGGAAAAAGCGTCGTTGAAAGAAATCATCGGCCGCTCGTGCGGAACTTTCCGGAACTCCTTGAGGGGTTCTCCGGCCACTCTTTGCGTCGGCGAATCCGGCGTGACGAATTCCGGATATTGGAGCTCCAGGTCGAAAAGCTCTTTTTTCAAGGAATCCAAAACCTCGTCCGGAATCAGGGATTTGTCGAGGACGTGGTAAGCGTAGCGGTCCCGATTGATTTCTTTTTTGAGCTTTTCGATGCGCTCTTTGGCTTCTTGCTTCGTCATCTTGCGCTTAACCGATTCTTTTGATGTCGCCGCCGAGCTCTTTTATCCTTTCGTCTATTTTTTCGTAACCCCGGTCGATGTGCTCCACTCCGGAAACTTCGGACACGCCACGAGCGATCAAGGCGGCGATCACCTGGGCCATGCCGGCCCTGATGTCCCGCATGGAAATGTCGGCCGCCTTGAGCAAAGTCGGCCCCTGGATCACGGCGCTGTGCTTGTAGTCCTTGCCCTGGAAACGGCAAGGCAATATCCCGAGGCATTTTGTTTCAACGCTGATTTTCGCGCCCATTTTGTTCAAATCTTCGGCGTAGCCGAACCGGTCTTCGTAGACGGTTTCGTGGATCACCGACGTCCCTCTCGCCTGCGTCAAAAGCACGGCCGTCGGCTGCTGCCAATCGGTGGCGAATCCGGGATAGGTGTCGGTTTCGATATTCGTCGCTTTCAGTTCTCCATTCCGGTAAAACCTGATGCCGTCTTCGGGTTCGACTTCGTACTTTGCGCCCATTCTTCTCACCGCGTTCAAAAAAGCGATCAGATGCTCCTGGACCGCATCGCGAACCAAAATGTTTCCGTTTGTCGCGAGAGCCATGACCGCGAAAGAAACCGCTTCGAGCCTGTCGGGTATGAGCCGATGTTCCACGCCGTGGAGGCGTTCGACGCCGTCGATATAGACCGTCCGGTTCGCTCCGAGTTCGATGATCGCTCCCATGTTCTGGAGCATTTTTATCATGTCGATGATTTCCGGCTCGGTGGCGGCGTTCACGATCGTCGTCCTGCCTTTGGCGAGAACCGCGGCCAAAATGGAGTTTTCCGTGGCGCCTACGCTCGGATACGGCAAAACAATGTCCGCTCCGCAGAGACAGGTTCTGGCTTTGGCGACGATGGTCGATTCGTTCATTTCTATTTTCGCTCCGAGCTTTTCCAAAGAAGCGATGTGGAAATCTATGGGCCGGGGGCCGATCTTGTCTCCGCCCACCATCGGCACTTCGGCTTCTCCGGCCCTTACGAGAAGCGGTCCGAGCGCCAGAATGGGAATGCGGTTTTTTCTCGACAACTCTTTGACGCGGTAATTCTTGATATCCGGGGTTTTGATAGTGATCGTGTCCGCTTCGCGCTTTACGATCGAACCGATGCTTTCGCAAAGCTCCAAAGAGATTTCCGTTTCCTGGTTCAGGGGGACGTTTGTCAATTTAACTTCGTCTTCGGTCAAAAGACTGGCGATCAAAAGCTTGCTCACGGAGTTTTTGGCGCCGCGGACCCTAACCTCTCCTTCAAGCCGATTTCCGCCTTTGATAATGAATTTTTGAGGCATTTCTTACGCTAAATAATAGCATAATTCCTATGTTTTTTGTGTTTGACATAAATGTTATAATGTGTTATAATTAATTTATAAGACTAAAAGGAGGTAGAACCTTGAAAGTAATAAGAAGAATCGTATTTATCGTTGGGGTTTGTTTGAGCGTCGAATTGATATCCTGGTTATTCTTCAATGCTTTAGGCCTGGTGATGTTCCAAACCCGTTACATCGGCGTCGGTCGCTTTATGCCGACGCCAGCGATGATGGTTTCTGGGCCCATTCTTCTCCTATTAACCTGGAGGAAGACACGCCCGGAGATCCAGGAATTCATCGATAAGCACTTTTAGAACGCTCCTGGAGCGTTCTATTTTTTTATACAAAAACCCCGTACCGATGCACGGGGTTTTTACCTTCAGCTTACCTTACTGTATTCCGCTGCTGAAAACTCTTACCAGAGTTTCCCAAGATTTGTTATCGGAACAATTCAGATAATAGCGCGTGGTTTTGAGCGGAGAAACCTGGACTTCTCCAGACATGGTCGTGATCGACGACCTTACAACTACGCCCGTTTCATCACTGATCGAGCAAGTATCGGCTCGATTGCAATTCCATCTCAACCGGCTTGATTTACTGTAGAGGATTTCCGCAGGCGTGGCCGTGAACGAACATTCCAAAATCGAGACAAAAGGCCCGGTTTCCGGTGGAGTCCATTCTTCTTCCTCTTCGTCTGGTGACCCCCCCGGTTCACTGCCGTTTTGGCCGGCTTGCGCGAGAGCCTCAAGTAATTCTTTTCGGGATACAGAATCGATATTATCATCCACTTTAAAATTAGCTCCAAGGTCCCTTAATATATCATTCACAGTCTTAGAATCTAGAACAGAATTTTCATTAATGCCATATTTCTCGATCAATGAAGCTGCGTCATCCTCTGCGTCGTCCCAAGCTTGATTGCCTTGGGATTGACCGGAATGCCTAAGAAAAACGGTTACTATTTCTCGAGTATTCGTAGCGCTATATAACGCGTAATTCGGATTTTGGGGATTAGAATTATAACCGATGACCGTAGTGCCGCAGACTCCGACTTGCGAGCAAGAATATTCTTCAGCTCTTTCCGAAGAATCTGTAATGCCAAGTGTTTCTTCTCTTTCTGGTGGCTCAATATCGTATCCACCGACCGGCACTCCTCGGCCATTATCATCCTGCGTAAAATCTAAATCATTTGCGATGGTCGAACCAGTACTAACATCGATAAGGTCCAATTTTCCAGTATCCCAATCGTATTGCACTAAAACTTCTCTACCATTCACGTAATCTACATAATCGGCCTTGGCAGTTTTCAAGTCCGCACCGGCAAAAGCTAAAACGAACAAAAGGCCGAGCGAGAGACAAATTTTATTGTACTTGGTCATGTTAATTTAAGTTTCCGAGATATTCGTTGAAACTCGCCGTTCGATCCGCATCGGCGGTTATTCTCCACTCGTTGTTGATTTTTTCGAGGGTAAGGAACTTTTCCATGACAAAATCCTGCGGCTCGCCGCCGATCAAACTCTCTTCGTAAGTGGCGTCGGCCAAGACATAAGCCATCAGATCCTCGAGCTTATAGATTTTGGTTCCCACCGGCGAAGTGAACTTGAAGACGTGCTGGCTGCCGTGTTCGGCGTCGTAAATCAATCTCGAAGCCCGTCCGGTCATCAGGATTTCGGCGGTTTTAGAAAGGTATTGCTCGATAAAATCCTCCCAAGCCTCGTTCGTGTTTATCTGTTCGGCGAAATCCCGATAGAAGTTCTTGACCGTCCGCTCCACCATGATTGAGTCGAAAGCCGTCTGAAGCTTACTCCATCCTTTCCAATATACGAACGGAATAATGACGACAAGCGCGACCAAGACTCCGACGAGGATCTTCCGCCTTGTTTCCGGTTTGTTTAAAACAACGACTTTTTCTTTTTTGGCCATGTTTATTTTGTTTTTTTCTATTATATCATATCGACATTCGTCCAAGCCGGTTTCGACCGGTTTGATTACGGCTGGAGAATGTCTTCGGTCCGGCCGTCGATGGAAATGATCACGTTTTCGACGGTCGGAAACTGTTTCAAAGTTTGGATGATTTGCGACCTGATGGCCGTTACCCGGCAAGAACCGCCGACGCTTCCTTCGAGCGTCTCGTCAAAATCGACTTCGGCCAAGCCGTTCTCGATCGCGAGGCGCTGGATTTTGACGTCCGGATTCAGATTGGTGTAATAGCCTTCGTCGTATTCGGTCCTCGTCGGCCCCTCCAATAGGAATTCCAAACTTTCCCGCGCCGGAGCCGAAGTTCTCGGGACGATCCTTGGGACCGCCGCCATGGTCATGCAGTCCGCTTCGGAAACCCCCTGCTTTCCGAAAAACACCTGGAGCGTCTGAAAATCCTGCTTGGCCAATTTAAGAGGAATAACTACCTGATTTTCCCGCGAACCGTCCTTGGCCGAATAATTGAAAACTTCGAGGATGACGCCGCCGTCCATCGGCAAACGGCGCAGGCTTTTGATTTCGATGGAAAACGGGCCGAATTGGCCGACATCAGGCGCGTTCGCGTAAGCGTTACCCTCGTTTAAGACAAAGCCGTCGGCCGCGTCGCGAAGCTCATAAGCGATCATGTTCTCGAAAACCCGAGCTTCTCCCTTTACGGAAAAAGGCAAAGATTTCAAGCTATTGGCCGCGGGCTCGCGCACGACGACATTCCCGCTTTCGCTTTTTCTCGGAGTGAAGATGCTCAATCCGCCTTGGCCGAACAGCTTGGGAATGTAAATGACCGCCAAACTAAAAACAGCGACGGCGATGACGATCTTGATGACAATGGATAGAATTCTTTTCATGATGCTTTTATTCTACCATTTATCGCTTCGACGGGCGACCGATCAACGGATGAACCGCGCTATATAACCCAAAGCCGATGCCGTGAAAGCGATCTGCCAGAAAAATCCCCAGAAAAGCGATTTGATCGGCAAAGCCCAGTGGAAGACCGAATGTATTTCCGCGATAAAAGCCGCCCATTTGTATTTCCGCGTCGCGGCTTTGACGAACGGCGGATAAAAAGCGATGACATCCGGAAGCAACGCTCCCAAAGCGCCGAAGAAAACCGACAGCCACAAATTTTCCGGCAAACGGTAGAAAATCCACAGAAAAACCGTCCAGGCCACGGAAAAATCGACGAAAAGGATCTTCCAAAAGGTTTCGTCGAATTTCCGCGGAGAATCGGGTTTGAGTTTCGGCTTCTGTCCCAGGAATCTCGGGCCGGACTCCTTGATCAGCTGGCTGCCGTAATCGATATGCGGAAAAGAATCCATCAAGTGGTGGCTCAAGATGCCGATCAAAAAACTCCAAAGAGAATTCTTTACGGCGACGCCGATGGCGGCTCCGACAACGGCATGGGACAGAAGAACCATGGTTATTTGATGATCGATCCGGTTGCCGTTTCTTTGACCGGAGAGATGATCACCGGTTCTCCGCTTACGCTGTCCGTGGCCGCCAAAAGCATTCCCTGGCTTTCCTCGCCGGCCAGGGTTTTAGGCTCGAGATTGGCGACGATGACGATATTTTTGGAAACCAGATCATCGGGTTCGTAATATTTTCCGATGCCGGCGACTATCTGCCTTTCTTCGTCGCCGAGCGTCACCCGGAGCTTCAATAGTTTTTCCGATCCTTCCACGCGTTCGGCCCGGATTATTTTCGCCGTTTTCAATTCGATTTTTTTGAAGTCGTCGATGCTAATCATTGTCGATCGAATATTCCGAGGCCGTGGCCAAGAATTCCTTGATCCCGATTTTCGGTTTTTCTCCGGCCAAGACGATTTCGCTGATCTTGTGGAAAAACTTGAAATCCCCCACTTTGTTGCCGATCCTTCTCGTCATCGGCCCGATCGAAGACACGCTTTCCGAAGCGGCGTTCAATTTTCCGGTTTTGACGAGCGCTTCGCCGGTTTGGCGGTTGTCCGAATTCGGAGAATAGGCCGTGGCCATAAAGTCTCCGACACCGGCGACGCCTTGGCTTGTTTTCTTTTCTCCTCCCAAAAGAGTCACGATTTCCGCCATTTCCTTGATGGCCGCCGAGGCGAGCCAGCCCCTGATGTTTTCTCCCAAGCCCAATCCGTCGGCAACGCCCAAGCCCAAGGCGTAGATGTTTTTCAAAACTCCGCAGGCGGCGACGCCCAAAACGTCCCTCGAATAATCGACGTAGACCGGCGACCTGTCGAAAGCCATGCTTATTTTCTTGAAAACGTCCTCGGATTTCGAAGCGACGCAGCCGGCGCCTCCCCGACGCAATGTTTCGGCGATCATCGGGCCTCCGAAAAGAGCGTAAGGCGTCACGCTTGCCGTTTCCTCGATTGTTTCGTGAGAAAAATTGGAAGTGTCCGCCTCCATGCCCTTGGAAAAGCAAACCAAGATGTTTTTCGAAGAGAAATAGGGCTTGACAGAGGCGATCGCCTGCCGCAAGGCCCGCGAAGGCACGCAGAGGAAGATCAGCTCCGAATCCGGGATGATATCCTCGAGCTTGGACTGGTTTTTCACTTTTCCGGGAGCGCTGTCCCAGAATTCGACGTGGTATTCTTTATCGATCAATATTTTGCCGACTGCTTGGCCGATCTGGCCGGCGCCGACGATGGTGATTTGTTCCATAAAAATGTTTTTTATTGACGGCCTTTAGGAAAGGTTTCTTTGTTTGATCTTACCATTTTCCAGTTTTTCTTTGAATTCGGAAACGGTGAACGATTTCTTGGCGGAAAAATTACCGACCCTTGTCCGGACAAGGGCTCGGAGATAACCGCCCGTGCCGAGCGTCTCGCCCAAGTCCCTCGCGAGCGAACGAATATAGACTCCCGGTCCGGTAATAACCCGGATTTTCAGATCAGGCCAACGATAAGAAACGATTTTGATTTTCTTGATTTCAGCTTTACGGGCTTTCATTTCCGGACGCTCTCCCCGCCTCGCTCGCTTGTAAGCTTCTTCACCTTTGATTTTGACCGCGGAAAATACCGGCGGCTTTTGCTCGATCTCGCCGACGAATTTCCCGATGGCCCGGCGGATTCCGAGAATCGACGGCCTTCGCTTTATTTCGCAAAGAGTCTTCGCTCCTTCTTCGTCGTCGGTATCGCTCGTCGCGCCGAGCCGGACAACGGCCAAGTATTCTTTTTCTTTGGCCTCTTCTTTGTGGATCTCCTTGGTGAATTTGCGGCCGATCGCGACCACGAGCACGCCTTCGGCCAGCGGGTCCAGGGTGCCGGCGTGGCCGATCTTGCTTTTTCCGACGATCTTTTTCAATTCCTGGATCGTCCTGTTGGAAGTCGGGCCTTTTTCTTTGTAAATCGGAAAAATGCCTTCGATCATGATGTTTTCTTCGGTCCGGGCCTCAAAACTTTAATTGTTTTTCCGGACAAATCTATCAAAGCCGAAGGTTTGCCTTGCCTTCGGCCTTGGTCGACGTAAAAATCGACCTTGTCGCCGAAATATTTTTTGGCTTCGTCGATGTTTTGAGCCGGAGGCATTCCTTCGATATTGGCGCTCGGAGCGACCAACGGTCCGGTTTTCTGTAAAAACTTCGACAGGGACTTCAAAGCGGGTAAACGGAAAGCCAGAGTTCGCTTGCCTCGATGGAGATACCGGAACTTCGCAGAGGGACAAGGAAGAATAATGCTCGTTTTTCCCGGCCAGAAACAATCGAGTTTTTTCTTTGTTTCTAAATCAAGTTTTATTCCGAAAAGAGAAAGCTGTTTCAGCTCGCCGATCAAAATGATCATCGGCTTTGTCCTGTTCCTTTTCCGCAGGCGATAGATCTTTTCCACGGTCTCCGGCCGAAGCGCCGAACCGACGATACCGTAAATCGTGTCCGTCGGAATGACGGCGATCCGGCCGGCCTTTACGGCCGCGGCGATTTTATCGTTCAAAGTCTTATAAACTTCCATGGAATGATTATAGATAGAATAAGCGCCCGACAACAATGTTGTCGAGCGCTCAAGAACGCCGCCACGAAACCTCAAAGACCATATTATCCTTTGCCTCGGCAAAGGTGCTTATACCGCGGCAATAGATCTCCGGAGAGATTCTCTGTTCGGGGTCCGGAAGACCGGCTTTCATGATCTGGATTTCCTCCGGGACCTTGGAAAAATCATGACCGAAGACATCTTTGGCGATTTCGTAATAAAGCGGATGCTGATCGCCCTTCGGCAAGAATTCGAGCGCTTGTGAGCGACGATAAGCCGGTTTAAGGAAATCGCGGGATTCGACGATATCTATCAGATCCTTTGCTCCAAGCAGCGTATTGAAGAGACGGCTGTATCCGTTCCGCCGGTACGGCGCCAATCTCATATCGATCACCTGTCCGAGACCGACATAGTAATCCCGAAACGATCTCTTCTCGGCCCAGAGCAGATCAGCGATGAGCGGTGCAAATCCGATTAAGACGCTGAAACGGATGCCCTTGACCATCTCATAATCTTTCCTGAAACGGATCACTTTGCGTCCCGATTTGCTCGAGCGGACATGGGACATCTTTTCATTGGTCCAAGTGGTAAAACGCCATTTTTTAGTTCGCTCATACGCCACTTGACCCATACCGACAAAGATAAGAGCGGCTGCCTCGTTATACTGCTCAAGACTCATTTGGAAACGAGTCTGCCGACGCAAAACCCTGGCTTCGGAGCCGTCTTCGAGACGAATATGATGCATCTCTCCGTACGGCTTTGTATGCCCAATCCCTATCTCCGCAAGAACCGCCTTGTCGAAATCCGGTGTCGGACCGATCACCGCGATCAAACCCTGTGCCGAAGAAAGCATATTGGCCTCGTTGGTTATTCGATAGCCGAATATCCCACCATCCTCTTCGATCAAGACAGTGGCCGCTTTTTTGACCTTAGTCACGTCGGCCGCGACCGTGGCCGCGAGATCCCGCGCCATATTACCGCCTCCTTTCTTCGGTTTTCAAAAACCTGGCGACAGTTATTTATAGGGTCAAAAGCCCGCGGAGTCAAAATCCGCGGCCCAACCTGACAGCTCAGCTTTCTCTGATCTTGATAATCTTGTTTTTGGACCTCGATCCTTTGAGGATCTTCAGATCCGAAACCGGAACCCGGAAATGCCGGGCCAGGAGCTTCAAGGCTTCGGCGTTGGCTTGGCCCGCTTCGGCTTTGGATCTCGTTTTGACGATCAGAACGTCGGATCGGCGCTCGACTCCGGCCTTGGAAGAACCGGCTAGGACTTTCGATTTGACGATCATGTTTTTTTCATTATAACGCCAAAAAATCCCCCGCCGAAGCGAGGGATTTCGAAAAAGCCGCAGAACTACGACTTTTGCATCTTGTCGAAAATCATCCAGATACCGGAGATTCCGACCAAGATATAGACAACCTTTTCCACTATCGGCATGGAACCGAAAATCGCCATAACCAGATTCATTCCGAACAGACCGTACAATCCCCAGTTGATAGCGCCTATAACCACTAGAATCCAGGCAATCCAACTTAAAGTTTTCATTACATAAAGTTTATTAAGCGACCTTTATTGATCAAATTATAGCATAAGAGGGTTCAAAACGGCGCCGGATCATCGGTCAGAATGGGGAACGATTTTGTAAATCACTCCGGCCCGGTCGTCGGCGACGAACATGTTGCCGTAAGGATCGAAGGCGATACCCGTGGGCCTGCCCGAAACTTTTCCGTCAGCATCAAGCCAACCGGTGATAAAATCGACTTGTTCCGGCTTGCTTCCCGAATAAAGGCCGCCGGCATCCAAAGAAAATCTCGTAACTTTATAGCCGGTCGGAACCGACCTGTTCCACGACCCGTGGAGAGAAACGAACAGATCGTTCCGATATTCGCTCGGCCAATTGTCCGGAATGAAAGCGAGCCCCAAAGGAGCGGAATGCGCCTGGATATCGATGTGGCTCGCTATTTTGTCACGACAGGGATCGGCAATATAGACGTTCTTGTCGAAGTCCGTGTCATGGATGTTCTTTCCGTAGCAGATCGGCCAACCGTAATTCTTCCCTTCTTCGATGATGTTGATTTCATCGGGCGGAATATCGTCTCCCAAGAGGTCGCGTCCGTTTTCGGTGGCGAAAACCTTGCCGCTTTGCGGCTCCAAAGCCATAAAAACGGAATTGCGGAGCCCCGAAGCGAAAGTCTTCAGGTCTTTGCCGTCCATGTCGGCCGACAAAATGCTCGCCCGCCGCCAGTCGGATTCGTCACAAACGTTGCAATCCGAACCCAAAGCGACGAGCAGTCTGTCTCCGGAATCCGAAGGCAGAACAAGCAGGGTCCTCGTGAAGTGCTGGCCTCCTCCCGGAAGATCGATGATCTTTTGCTTGTTGGACAGCTTAAGATTAACGGCGTCGTAATCGAAGACGGAAACGCTGTCCGTCTCGGCGACGTAAAGCTTGCAGGAATCTTTGCAATAAAACGCCAGGCCGTGGGGTTTGTTCAGGCCCGAAGCCAGAATAACGGTTTTTTCCGCCACCGGATCGTCCGGATTTTCTGACGGCAAGGCGACGATTTCTCCGGTCGAAGTGATGCTCGTCAAAAGAACGCCATTCGGGTCAAAGGCGAGGACCCGCGGAGCAATGAGATCCTCGGCGAAAACCGACATCTTGAATCCTTCCGGCAGATTGATTCCCTCCGGAGTCGTGGAAACGCTTCCGGACGGAGTCTCGAGACCCAATCTGCTCCGATAATAAGAACCGATCATTAACACCAGGACGATCGCGAGAACGATGATGGCGACGGCGGTGATGTTTTTTCCCATCTTTTTTGAAGCTGGTTATTCGACGATGATTTTCCCGGTCATCCACGGATGAACGGAGCAATAATAAGAGAACTCTCCGGCCGAATCGAAAGCGAATTCGAACGTTCCTCCCGGCATAAGGGCGCCGCTCTGGAACACGCCCTCGTCGCTTACGATCGGATGATTCACGTTGTCCCTATTCGTCCACCTAACGGTCGTTCCCCGGCTGATCGTCAGCTCCTTCGGTTCGAAGGAGAAATTCGATATGAGCACTTCGGAAGCGTTTCCGGAGCCGGTGGTCAAAGGCGTCCCCGCCGGCGTCTCCGGCAACGAACCGTTCTTCAGGAAGCCGTAAGCGTAATAGATTACGACAACCGCGACAATGACGACGATTACCCAAATGATGTTTTTTTGCATGGATTGCAAAGCCGAAAGCGAACTTCGCTTGCGGCCGGCAGGCGTCAAAACTGGATCGCGTACAGCCCGTCTTTCAAAATTTCCTTTTTCTGCCCGAAATCGTCCAAATCGAACTTCAAAACATAAGTGACCTTCTTGGTGATTTTCCGGCCGGTCAACCTCTTTTGCTGGGGATCCCATTCCTCGAGCACCAGGGTATCGCCTTCTTTGATCTTGAAATCAGCCAAGCGGAGTTCGAATCTTTTCTTGCCGGAATTGACCAGTTCGAAATACTGCGGCCAGATTTTCTTTTTGACGACTGCCATTGATTGATTTTTTTATTGCGACCTTTTATAAAGCGAGCCGGTGAACCAATCGCCGCTCGAGAAAATCATCGCAGAAAATAAGCAAGGCTCTATGAAATAATTATATCACAATCGATCCAAATCGATAATCCGCTCCCACGGCAGATTTTCTTTTCCGAAATGCCCGTAGACGGACGTCTCGCGGTAAATCGGCTTTTTAAGGCCAAGCCTCTCGATGATCGCCCTCGGACGGAAATCGAAATGACGCTTCAAAACCTCCGTCAGGTCTTTATCGTCGTCTCCGGTCGCTTCGAGCATCAAGGGTTCGGCCCGGCCGATGGCGTAAGCCACGGAAACGACGCAATTCCGGGAAAGCCCGGCGGCGACGATGTTCTTGGCCGCAAAACGGCACATGTACGCGGCCGACCTGTCGACTTTGGTGGCGTCTTTTCCGGAAAAGCATCCTCCGCCGTGCGGCATGACGCCGCCGTAGGTATCGACCATGATTTTCCGGCCGGTCAGCCCGGTGTCGGCCTCGAATCCGGCTTTGACGAATTTCCCGGTCGGATTGACCAGTATGCGCTCGTCGGGAATGTCGCCGACAATCGGAATGATCAGTTTGTTTTTAAGCGTTTGCCGGATTTCTTCGTGAGAAACGCTTTCCTGGTGGCTCGCGCTCACCAAAACGGCCGTGGTCTCGCCGGAAGAAATCGTCACCTGGGCTTTGCCGTCCGGCAAGAGCCATCCGACTTCCGCGGATTTCCTCATTCTTTCCAGGCCAAAGGTAAGTTTGTGGGCCAGGACCACTCCTTTCGGCAAGAATTCCGGGGTTTCGTCGGTGGCATAGCCGTACATTATTCCCTGGTCTCCGGCGCCGCCCGTGTCCACGCCCAAGGCGATGTCCGAAGACTGGGTGACGATATTCACGATCACTTCCGGATCATCCTCGTAACCTATGCCGCGATATACTTCGAGCGCGATTTTTTTGTAATCGACTTTCGCTTTGCTCGTCACTTCTCCGCCGACGACGATCAAACCGTGTCCGCCGAAAGATTCGACGGCCACGCGGCTTTCGGGGTCTTCTCTGAGGCATTCGTCAAGAATGGCGTCGGATATCTGGTCGCAAATTTTGTCCGGATGGCCGGAGGTGACGCTTTCTACCGAATAAACGGAAAATTCTTTTGGCATGATAAAAATAAACAGCCTCGCGAGAAGGCTTTTGGCTAAAGTTTATCTTCCCTCGAAGGGCTGGATTTGGCACTTTGCCGAACTCCGGCAAGTTGTCGACGGGTCGTAGAGCCAGGACTCTCGCCGTTCTCTTGATAAATATGTGGTTTGATTCATTTTACCTTTTGTTTTCCGATACGGCAAACGCCGGAGTTATCCACTTGTGCAGCTAAAGCGGTAATCGGGCTATAATGGAAACAGAACCTTAATCGTCCCGCAGGGAGGCGATTACCAAAGACAGCTCATGGAGAATCCAAAGATTGTACTGGAGCTTGGTAGTCGACAGGAGGACTTCTCTAAAAGGGCATCGCTGCGAAGATTGCGGAGCGACCGACAAAGAACTCATCGGTCACCACGTTCTTCCGCGCGGCGCCCTGAAAAGAATCCAGATGTTCAGGAGCCTCAAAGGAGAAAAAGCGCTCGACCTCATAGATTTCTGCCGGCTCCGATGCCGGGAATGCGAAACAAAAGCGCACAAGAGCCCCGGTTATATCTGGGGCAATTCTCCCGAAGAACAGAAACGCGTCCTTGCCTGGATCGAGAAAAACGGCTACACCATCGATAGATCGTGCTACCAAAGATCTTTCCGGATAGATGTCTTGGTGGCAGCGGGAGATGGTTGATTAAAGGGCGGCTTTGGCCGCTCTCTTTTTTTTGTAAAATCAGTGAGCCGCGAGATAAACGGCGACGATGGCCGCTGTTTCCGCCCGCAGAACAAGTTTTCCCAAAGAAACGATTTGGAAATCGTTGGCTGCGGCGGCCGCGATTTCCCTATCGGTCCAGCCTCCTTCCGGACCGATGAAAACGCCTATCCGTTTTTCTCCGTACATCGAAAACCACTGGGGTTTCTCGAACGCTTTTCCTTTGGGATCGAAAAAAATATTGAGCTCGTTGTCTTTGGACTGTTCCACCGCTTCGTCGAAACCGATGATTTCCGAAACTTCGGGCAAGAATCCGCGGCCGGACTGCTCGGCCGCCTCTTTGACTATTTTCCGCAAACGGCCGATGTTCAGATTTAGCTTGACCGTCCGGTCGGAAATCACGGGAACGATTCCCCGCGCCCCGGTTTCGGTCGCTTTTTCCGCCACCCATTCGAAATTCTCTTTTTTGAGCAAAGAGCAGTACAAAATAACGGCCGCGGCCGGATCATTCGAGTTTTGTCTTTTTTCTCCGACTGTCAAAGCGATGAATTTCGGATGGAAAGACTTGATCGTCGCCGTGAGTTCCGAGCCTCGGCCGTCGGCCAAGATCACTTCTTCTCCGGGCTTTAACTTGAGGACGCTTCTCATCTGATTTATGAGTTCTTCGTCCCGGATCTCCAGGTAATTTCCTTCGGGCGCGAAATCGCCGATGAATCGATGCTGTTTCATATAAGTTTGAATTATTTTAAGCTTAACGCGTCTTATTTGAACCGGCAATCGTCGTAAAAAAGACGGAGTTTTTGGCTCCGTCCGTATCAACGCTTGCGGGATATTTTCGATTTGACGCGTTTCGCGAGCTCTCTCGCCCAACCGATCGGATCGAAATGCCATTCGGGGCAAACGCGGCTCGCCCAGAAATTGCCCGCGAGGCTGACTGCGAGAGAAGCGATCCAACCCGGCCAAGTGTCGGGTGCGGCCATATCGGTTGTCGCCTCCGGAAACATTTTCACTATCGCTATCACGAGCGGAAAAACGACGATCACGGGAGCGATCGTTCTCAAGGGCTCCCTGTTTTTGAGCTCCGCGCATTTTTCCGCGAGGCCGGCGATCGTTCCCGTCAATAACATCAAAAGGAAGAACAACTTCAAGGATTTCGCCTCCTTTATCAAGAACTAAACGAATCATTATCATCAAAACCGGCTGGAATCAAGTTATTTCAAAAGCATTCCGTCTCCGAAAGAGAATATCTTGAATCCTTTGGCGATCGCTTTCCGGTACAAATCGAGGATCCGTTTTCTTCCGGCGAAAGCGGAAACGAGCATCAAAAGGCTCGATTGCGGCACGTGGAAATTGGTGACGAGGCCGTCGACGAATCTGAACCGATATCCTTCTTTGATGAAAAGACTCGTTTTCCCGGACAACTTGACGAGGCTTCCCTTGGCGTCGCTCGCCGATTCGAGCGTACGGGCGACGGTCGTACCGACGCTGACGATCGGCCGGCCTTCTTTTTTGGCTTTATTCAGGAATTCCGCCGTTTCCGGATCTATCTCGTAAAACTCTTCGTGGAGTTTCGAGTGTTCTATTTGCTTCGGCGTCAGCTTGGCGAAAGTTCCAAGGTTGACGTGGAGAACGATGAATTTCAGGTCAAAGCCGGATTTTTCTAGTTTCGACATCAATCTCTTCGTAAAATGGAGCGAAGCAGTGGGGGCGGCCACCGAACCCCGGATTTTCGCGAAAACCGCCTGGTACTTTTCCTTGAGCTCGGACTCTTTCAAAGGCGAATGCTTGATATACGGGGGGATCGGCGTTTCTCCGAATTTCTCCAGAACGCCGAAAATGTTTCGCGCCGGAAAAGACGGTTCGAAAAGCCAAACTCCTTCTTTCTGGCCCGCAAAAGTCAAAAAGTTCCGGCTATCCAGAAATATTTTCTCTCCCGGACGGATTTTGCGGTCGACCATGAATCGAAGCTTTCCTTTTTCCTCTCCCACGTAAAGCAGCTGGATCTTTCCGCCGGTCGATTTCTTGGCCCAGATCCGCGCCGGAACCACCTTGGTTTCGTTGAAAACCAGAACCGCTTTCAAAGGGAGATGATCGCCGAGATTCCGGAAAACATCGAAAAAGGTTTTTTTAGTTTTCCGGTCGTAAACCAAAAGCTTGGCGCTGTCCCTGGGGCTCGCCGGACACTGGGCCACGGCTTTTTCGGGAAACCGGTAATCGTAAAGTTCCAGAATTTTTTCGAATTTCATCTAATCCGATCGAGTTTTCGCACAAAACATTTACGGCAGACCGATTTGTAAACATATCCCCCGTCATCGGGCACCACCGGAGGCAGTCCTTCGACAACCGGTTGTTCACCGCTGAAAATTTGCGTGTAAATCGCATCCGGACTTTTGCATATTTCGCAAACCGCTTTTTTATAATGAACTTCCGTCGGACCGAGTTCCAAAAGCCCGCGGATAATCGGAAACATCCGACCGCGATAATCGCTGTCCAATCCGGAAACAATGACGTCCGTGCCCCGATTCAACAACTCCTCGACAGTTTTTACTTCTTCTTCCGCAAACATATGTATTTCGTCAACGCCGACAATCCGATAATTTCTCCTTAAAGATGCATCGAGATTGTCGACTTTAATCGCCTCCAGAGACAGACCGTTCCGGGACCAAACATTTTCATTGCGGACGTTTCTCGACGACTGGAAGAGACCATAAGGAAGGGCTGTGTATTTCAGATGAATAAAGCGACTGATCATCTCGAATGATTTGCCGCTTTTCATCGGACCCAAAATCATGATCAAGCCCATAGCGTTCTCATTATAAGCGTTCGGCCGTATCGATCAAAGCCTTCCTTTTTTGATATCCTGCCTTATTTTCTCGATATAAGTATTGAAGAAAAACAGGTTATGCACAGTGAGAAGCTTCAAGCCGGAAATTTCTTTGGCGCGGATCAAATGGCTGATATAGCTTCGGGAATAGGCTCCGCAGACCGGACAACCGCAAGTCCGGTCAAGTGGTTTTCGGTCTTTCAAAAACGCCGCCTTATTCAGATCCAATTTTCCCGAAGAGACGAAAGCGATGCCCCGGCGGCCGTAATGCGTCGGCGCGGTGCAGTCGAAAGTATCCACGCCGGATTTGACGATCTTCGGAATGTCTTCGAGGTATCCGATTCCCAAAAGATGCCTCGGCCTCGAAGCGTCGAGTTCGGCGTTCACCGTTTCGAGCATTTTCATCATGGACGACTTATCGCTTCCGAATTCTCCGCCGATGGCGTAGCCGTCGAACCCCAGAGAATCGATGAATCGCGCTGATTCCGACCGCAGATCCTTGAACCGGCCTCCCTGAACGATTCCGTAAAGGGCTTGTTGGGATTTTTTGGCGCGCAGGCATTCCTTGGCCCAGCGATGAGTGCGCTCCAGGGACTTTAAGACGTATTCGCGGCCGGCGATGGGCGGAGGGCATTCGTCGAAAGCGAGAATGATGTCGGCTCCCAGGTCTTCCTGGATCTTGATCGATTCTTTCGGCCCCAAGAATATTTCTCGTCCGTCGAGATGGGATTTGAAAAATACGCCGTCACCGGTAATTTTCAAATTCCTCGGCTGACTGCCCTCTTCGAGCGTTTCTTTCGAAGCGGATTTCGAAACCTTGCTCAATCCGAAATCCCGTCCGAACCCGAGGCTGAACACCTGGAAACCGCCGGAATCGGTCATCAGGCCGGAATTCCAGTTCATGAACTCGTGAAGTCCGCCATTCGCTTTAACGATTTTCTCTCCCGGCCGGAGATGAAGATGATAAGTATTGCAAATCAGAAGCTTCAGCTTCGCCTCATTCGCTTCTTCGGAAGTCAGGGTTTTCACCGTCGCCTGGGTGGCCACTCCGACCAGGGCCGGGGTCTCGATTTCGCCGTGCGGCGTTTTCAAAAAGCCGAGCCTGGCTCGACTTTTCGGAGACTCTTTCAAGACTCGAAAATCGATCATTTCGCCATAAGTCATAACACGAAAATCTTCGGGAAACAAAAATCCCGCGGCTTAACCGCGGGATGGAAAGCAGCTATCTGAAAACAACCTTATCCCTCCCTCTTACATTCGCATTCGTCAGATCTCTTGCCGCAACCGCTGCAGACGCCGTTTTTTATTTCCCTGCCGCACTTTTTGCAGGGAGAACATCCGCAAGTCTGGCACATGTCGAAATTGACGTTGACGACCTTTCCCGCATTATAGCACGCCGGAATAAACAGGCGGCCGGCTTATCGGAAATAGTCTATTTTCATCGCCTTTTTGGCCTCGGCCAGGGTCTTCCTGGTCGTTTCCCCGGCTTTTTTGGTGCCTTTTTCCAAAATAGACATCACTCTCTCTGGATCTTTGGCCAGCTTCTCCCTTTTTTGCCTGATCGGGCTTATCAGGCTTTCCAAAACCTCGATCAGCCGCTTTTTTATCTCCACGTCTCCCAATCCGCCTTTCCGGTATTGTCTCTTCAGGGCCCCGACAGCTGACTTGTCCGGATCGAAAGCGTCAAGATAGGTAAAAACGACGTTGCCCTCGACTTTCCCTTTGTCTTCGACGTGGATATGCCGCGGATCGGTGTACATCTTCATCACCTGTTCTTTGATGGTTTTCTCCGCATCGGAAAGATAAATGGCGTTCCCGAGGGACTTCGACATTTTCGCTTTGCCGTCGATCCCCGGAAGCCGGCCGGTCGAAGAAACCAAAGCCTTGGCGCGTTTGAATACCGGCCCGTAGAATCTGTTGAAAGTGTCGGCGATCTCGTTCGCCTGTTCGATCATCGGCAGCTGGTCTTCCCCGACCGGGACCAGATCGGCCTTGAAGGCCAAGATGTCGGCCGCCTGGCTTATCGGATAAGTCAGAAAACCGGCCGGAACGTTCGCGCCGTATCCTTTTTGCTTCATCTCGTTTTTGACCGTCGGGTTCCGCTGGAGCCTGGCCAAGGTGACCAGGTTCAAAAAATAAACCGTGAGTTCCGGAAGCTCGGGCAAAGCCGATTGGACGAAGAAAACGGTTTTCTCCGGGTCGAGTCCGATCGCCAGATAATCGAGCATCAATTCCAAGACATTCTGCCTGACTTTTTCCGGATTATCGGCGTTATCGGTCAAGGCCTGGGCATCGGCGATCATCACGTATTCTTCGGCTTCGTCTTGAAGTTTTAAACGGTTCGTCAAAGAACCGATATAGTGCCCCAGGTGCAGCTTTCCGGTCGGCCTGTCTCCGGTCAGAATCACTTTTTTCGCCATAAGCTCATTATAGTTTCTGGCAAGCTCGGGGACAAGAACAAAAACGGCCGAGATTGCTCGGCCGCTCGTTATAACCGTTTTCAAGAAATGTGCTCCAAGAGCTTGAGACACTTCTCTAAAATGGGTATGAACTTAGGGTCATAAGGGGCGTCTGTCGGCTTGATGGCCCGGAAATTATCGATGACCGCCTTGATGCTCTCGATCCGAAGCCGCTTTTGTTTCTTGGAAAGCCTCAAAGACTTCGGAATACCCATGGGCGTTAAAACACCGATCCAGACTAACATGCAGATCTCCTTCATAAGAAGAGATCTCGCTTGTTCTATGAATTCCTCTTCCAGTTTTGACAGGCTTCCTTTGGCGACGCAGTCGGGGCAAAGATAGATAACTCCTCCGGCCAATCCGGTCAGGTCGTTACGAAGCAAACGGGCCGGCAACGCGTCTCCCGGATAGATTTGAAGAGGGGTAAAACCAACCCGCAAGCTTTCGTGTTTCTTCGCATCGTATGGCTCGATCGCGAACAAATCGCCTTCACGGCTGCCGGAGGGGAAGCTAAAAACGAACTCGGCGCGAGACCCCGTAAAACGGATTGCCGCAAACGCATGCTTCTCCTTGCACCCGGCGCACCAGAAATAATGATTGACAGCGCCCTCGCACAAAGCATCGAGACCCACGGAACTCATCTCCTTTCGAGATTTTCAAAGGACTTTGGACTTTCAGTTTACGCCCTGAAACCGGATTTGCAACAAAGGTATTGTGGATAAAAAAGACTACAATTCCGCCATTTCTCCGGGAATGATCGCGATCGCCATATTGTTCAAGTTGCCGAATCCGTCTTCGAACTCTTTCCAGGTAACCTGGCGATAGCCCGCTCCCGGAGCCGGATCCATGAGGTAAACTCTTTTTTCGTCGAATCCCCTCACCACCACGGCGTGTTCCGAGAAAATCCACGGGTTTTTAACGCCGTCCAGGCCAACCATCACGCCCACGGCTTTTTTCTTGAAATCCCCGGAGACCCAGGCGATCGCCGGATAGCCCTGGCGAACGTAGGAAATGAGCTCGTCTATGCTCCAGTTTGTTTTGGAAACGCTTTTTCCGAATCCGTGTTCGGAAAGAAATCCGTAAATCGGCTGATTGTAGACTCCGTAGCCGTCGATATAAATCCTTTCGGGATCGTAATATCCCACGTACTTCGACTGCGGATTCCCCCAAACCAGATCTCCGTTTTTATCGTAATATCGAGGGGTGATCTCCCAGCCGATCTCTTCGATCATATCGTCTTCCGAAAACGAAACCCCGAAATAAAGCAGGGCCGCCCGAGCGGCCGCCACTTCGCAAGAAGCCCTGTATCTTTGTATATATTGGGGAACGGCCAAAGGCATGGCGACCGCTGTTTTTTCTTCGGAGAGAACCATTTCCGGCGGAATCGTTTCCTTGAATCCGGAAAGATTGAATTTGATTTTCGAAGCCTGTCGGTTGTTCTCCGAAACCAAAAAAAAGGCGGTCGCCGCCATCATAAAAACAGAAACTACACTTAAAAATCGCGTTTGCCGAAAATCCATCGATGGATAATTGCTTAATCTTATCATAAAGAATAGAGTAAGCGTTAATAACATGGTCCCCAAACCAAAAATCCTGCTCCATGTTTGCTGCGCCGTTTGCGGAGCTTTGATGCTCAAGATCCTCCGCGAACGATTCGAGCCGATCGTCTTTTATTCCAATTCCAACATCCATCCGGAAGAGGAATATCGGAAACGCCTTGAAGCGGCCAAAAAGCTCGCTTTGGAGAATGAAGCGGAGTTTATCGAAGACCGATACGATCCAGCGGCCTGGTACGAGGCCGTCTCCGGACTAGAAAAAGAGCCCGAAGGAGGCAAAAGATGTCCGGTTTGCTTCGCCTTACGGCTCGGGAGAACCGCGGCCGAGGCCAAACGCCTGAATATCCGATTTTTTACCACCACCTTGAGCGCCAGCCTTCATAAAAACGAACATTACATCGATCAACTGGGCAAAACGATCGCCGAAGAAACCGAGACGGAATTCATCGCTTTTGCCGAAATCTGTCCGGACAAAAAAGATTCTTGGAAAAAGGCATCGGAAATCAGCCGCGAAGCCGGATTCTACCGCCAAAAATACTGCGGCTGCGAATTCAGCAATCAAAATTGATCGTCTTTCTCTTCGCGCAGTTTTCTTATTTTGGCCGCAGATCCCCGGTTGTATCCTCCGGGAGTCCCGTCGCTTCTTATCACCCGGTGGCAAGGGATCGAAGGGTCATAATTACGATGCAGGATATTACCGACCGCCCGAAAAGCTTTCGGCCTGCCGGCGAGTTCCGCCACCCGCTTGTAGCTTAAAGTTTCTCCTTGCGGGATGGCTTTGACGATTTCAAAAACTTTTGATCGAAAACTTTCCTTCAAAGATTCTCAAAAGAGATATCTGTCAGACGATTAACCTTGGGTGATCAAATAGTGTAAAACCAGAGCGGTGGCGAAAAACAAAGCTCCGTAGAAACAAGGAGTTTTGAAAGGGTTGACTCCTCCGCCGCAGCCGTCCGTGCACATCTTTTTATTGCGCCAAGCAATGAATTCCTTGAAAAAATTGCTCCAGGCGAAAATCGTTCCGACGGTAAGAACGGCAAACTGGATAATCATTAAGTTATTCATGTTTCCATTATATCATTTTTCTCTTCAAACAGCTCCTCGTCGTGGTAAAGAGCGGATCTATTCTTCTCCGGGGCAAGCCGCGAATTCGCAATCCGGCGCCACCCGGCCGACATAGCTGCCGTCCGGACAAAGTTTGGCATCCAAGGTGCAGAAAACCGCTTCGTTTTTCCGGCGGCAGGAATAATAGACGAAAACCGCGGCGACAACGAGAACCACGGCCAAGACGATCAAAATTATCTTCGATTGTTTTTTGTTCATTTTTTATAGACGATTATTCTTCGCTAATGTCTTCGTTCCACAACTCGGGATTCTTGTCTATGAAATCCCGCATCATTCTTTTGCATTCTTCGAGGCGAAGATTCGTCACCTCGACTCCGCGGGAACGCAGGTATTCCTCCGGCCCTTTGAAGTTCTCGTTCTCGCCGATGACGACTTTGGGGATCTTGTAAAGGAGGACCGCTCCCGCGCACATGTCGCAAGGAGAAAGAGTCGAGTAGAGAACGCTTTTCGCGTAATCTTCGGGTTTCAGCCGTCCGGCGGATTCGAGGCAGTCCATTTCCGCGTGAAGGATGGACGACCCTTTCTGAACGCGGCGATTGTGCCCTCGGCCGATGATCTTGCCGTCTTTCACGAGAACCGATCCGATGGGGATTCCCCTTTCGCCAAGCCCTCGAATCGCTTCTTCGACGGCGGCCTCCATGAATTGATCCATTGTATCTGATAAAGAAGCAGCCGGCCGAGCCGGCTGCTTTAGGTTAATGTTATTTTTTAAGCTTGAACATCAGAACAACAACCAAGACGATGACGGCCAATTCCTGCCAGTCGCTCACGCTGAGCGATCCGGTCATCAAGTTGTTCCAGATAAGCATCAATACGCCGATAGCGTACAAAAGCAAAAATCCCAACTGCATCCTCTGCTGGCCTTTCGTGAAAGACACGAACTGCCACAGCCAGGCAACGAGGATCATGAATAATCCGAGATTGGAAAGACTCATATGAATGATGGTAGTTTCGACCTTTGTGCCAGATGATTTATTTCGGCCAATTCAAATTGATTCCCTCCGCTTCGAGATTGTCTTTGTAGAAGAACGCCTGCTGGCTTCCGGCCGCTCCGGCAGCCACTTGGTATTTCTGGAAATATACGGTCAGAACATCCTGGTTGAAAGTGAAGTCTTTGTAGTTTTCCAAGGTCGGAGCCGCGCCTTCGTCAAGCATAGACCAAGTGTCGCTGGTGCTCCTCCAACCCATTGATTCCAAGCTTGCCGCCAATTGCGTTTTGGCCAGGTTGGAGATCGCTCGCAGATTTTCTTCGGAACCGATAAAATCCATGATGCCGATCTCCCGGCGGTTCTTCAGATCGTAATTGAAAGTATGGATCTCTTCATTGCCGTGGGCACCGCCAGAGAAATAATAAATCTTCAAAACGACGCTGATGTATTTCTCGTCAAGCCGATCGTGTTCCCAATGGGCGATAAAATCGAAAGGCACTTCCGGAGCGGTCGGTACGGTTTCTCCGGGCGAAGCGGTCTCTCGCCTCGCCTGCCAATATTCGTTAGAAGATTTTTTGAACTCGGCTATTTTCCCGGTGACGAGCTCTTTGATCTTGTCATTGAAATCGCGGCTCGCTCTGGGAAACTGCGGGTATTCCGCCCGGACGCGGAAAAAATCGTTGTTCTCGGAAATATTGTGATTCTCAAGAGTCAAGGCTTTTCCGGGCAAGAACCCTTTATATAAAAAACAGGCTATCAGACCGACCGCCAGAAACGCCAAGGCGAGAAACGTTATTTTTGAATATTTTTTCTTCATAAATAAATTATAGCATGGTTGCGTTCCGCAGTCAGCCTTCATCGCTCTTAAAAAAGAGAAAACAAAAAATACGACGGTTCTAAATTAAATTAGTTGTTGGCACCGTCGTATTCTTCGCTTACAGCCCCAAGTTTTTTAGGCTCAAGTTTTATCTGGGCGAACCATGATCTGCAAGTATAAGCTGATTAACGCCAACTTCATCAGCTATTTAAATAGTATTAAGCCCCCGAAATCCTTCAATACCTCCCTTGTGGATAACTTCTTGAGGCTTAACCTATTGATTCCTCAAACTCGTCATGATCGAGGCGATTATCGCATTCAGATCGAAACCGAGCCTTTCGCGCGAACACTCGGTTCTTTCCGGATCATCGTAATTTTCGCAACGCGGATACCGCAAGGCAAACTGAAGATTGGCGACTCTATTATCCCGAAAAGTGGAATAAGTATAGGTGGTGTGGATCGATTCGTCGTCAAATTCGTCCAAAGTCTTGACGCAATAAGCCCTGGCATCGATCACTTTTTCCGCGACGCGCTCCGGTATGTCGGGCGCGGCGGCGGTTTCTATACAAAAGAAATCTTCGTCGCTTAAAGTCAATGTCGGCGGCCATACTTCTGGATAGATGAATTTGGCGGCCAAAATCGCGGGATAGTCAAAGCTGAAAGTACTGGCAACGTTACCGGATATGTTCCTCGGAAGTACCGTTTTATAGGCGGACGCCTTGAAGTCATTGATCTTCCAACCATTGTTCGTTTTTCCAACGGTGATCTCCACCGGTTGCTTGATAAGCAAAACGGTTTCGCCTAATTCGACTTCCGCAACTTCGATGATGTCTCCGCTTATTCTGTAAGAGTTGATCAAAGACTTTTTGATCGAAGTTATTTCGATATGACGCGGCCAGGGATTCGAAAGCAGCCTGCCCGGCGCGTTCTTCGGATCGCTAATCCATCGGCCGATCAATCTAGCCGAAACCAGCTCCCCGTAGTTTTCTTGAACGCTCTCGACAAAAATATCTTGCGGCTCGAGCAGAGAAACGTTCCGCAAGCGCTCCCCGAAAGTTTCTACGACGTCTTGCGCCGCTTGGCGGTCTTGCGGTCTTTCTAAGAATATCGATGCGGCCAAAGCCGCGATCACGACAATAAGGAGAACGGCGATGATTGTTTTCCTTTGCATGATATTAGATTAGCATAAAATCAGCTGGATTTCTTCCGATTATTTTTGATCTTTTTTACCGACTTTGGTTTCGTCGGTTTGACGGATTTTTGACGGTCTTTCGACTTCGGTTTGGATTGATCTTTATTTTCTCTCACAACCACTCCTATTCTTCCATCGGGAAACCCATAAAGGCCGGTGTTATCGCCCCCTCCGCTCAAAACAATAAGATTCAGCTTGGTTTTGTCCAGCTTCGGCAGGCATTCGGACAAGCTGTCGCCCTTCACGATCGGCCCCTGGAAACTACCGATCGTCACGGGTATGACGCCGTCCGATCCGAAGATATCGGCATAGCACTTGAGCACCCCGACGCAGGCGTCGTTTAAAACGCATTCGGCGCACTGCTCGGGTTTGATTTTTGGAATAATGGTGTCTTCGTCTTTCAAAGAATTCAAAAGGCCGCTGGTGGCCGTTCCGATATACCGCCTTCGCCATTCGATAAGCGGCCTCACCGACACTTCCTCCACTCCGGGAATGGCGCAAAGCGGTACCGGCGCTCCGGCCGCGGTGACGGCCCTGATTCCTTTAGCGAGAAGGATACTCAAGGCTTCTTTAAGATAAGGCGCGATGTCGCTGAATTTGGCGTAAATGAAATCTTTGTTGATTTCCGCGTTTCCGAAGAGGAGCGGATAGCCGAAAGAAACTCCTCCGATTCCCGGAAACTCATTGACGATAAACCTCGCGAAATCGGGAAGATAACGATAATTCTGTTCGACCATGATGATGGCCACGTCCGCATTATAGCCGCCTTGGATGGCGTAATGCATGGCGGTGCAAGTTTTCTTGAAATCTCCCTTTTGCCCTCGAGTGATGCTTTCCGACAACTTCGGATTGTGGCCGTGAAGAGAGAAAGAAAAAGAAATCTTTTTCTTGGAGTCGGCCGCGATCACGGCGTCGAAAAAGCTTTTATCTCCCAACCTGACTCCGTTCGTCATGATATTCAAAGAACGAACGCGGTCGTCTTTAAGCACTTTTCCGATGATTTCCACGAAATCCGGATGGATGGTCGACTCTCCGCCCGTGAGAAGCAAATTTTTGCCTTTCTGGTCAAGATAGCTTTCGATAACTTTGACGGCTTCGTCGCGGGATAATCTCGGATAAACCTCTTTGCCGTCGGCGGCCAGGCAAAAAACGCAATTCTGGTTGCAAAAGGCTCCCAAATTGACGCTAACCATCGATCCTTCGTCTCCTCTTTTTTCTTCAGAGATTTTCATGAGTCGACTGAATTATAACTTTTTATGTGAAATCTTTCAGATAATCAATATTCCGATAGTCCCGACGAAAACAAGGTAGACAAGACACGGCACGATCACTCCTTTAAGGATGTCTCTTTCCCGGTTTTTTAGCCCGACAACGGCTTCGGCCGCGAGCATGTCCGCCAAGGCGATCATGTTGCCCGCGGAAGCGCCAACTAGAGCCAGGGCCAGTATCTTCGCGCTATCCATACCGATCGCCTTGCTCGAAATCTCCAGAAACTTCCCGAACATGATATTCGAAACCGTGGCGCTTCCGGTCAAAAAACATCCGAAAGCGCTGATAAACGGCGTCCAAAAAGGAAGAAACGAGGTTTCGAAGCTCTTGGCGATCAAAGATACGGCCGAAGGAATGCCGTTTGCGTTCATCCCGGAATTAACCATCAATTGGACGACTATGGAAATACAAGAAATGATCAAAAAGGAGTTAATCGATCCTTTGACGGATTTTCCCAATGGTTCCCGAATGATTTTCTTGTTTTTCGATCTCCAGGCGAAAGCGATCGGTAGTCCGGCCAGAAAGAACGCGAATCCCGGATTGAAAAGATTGAACTGGTGGTCAAGGGCGAAAGGAATGCCTATGTTGGTCTCTCCGAAAAAGATCTTGCCCAGAATCAGAACCGCGATGAGCAAAGCGTAAGGGAAGAAAGTTTTGAAAGAAGAAAGCGTCCTTTGCGGTTTTTCCTCTGACCCGCCGGATCGGATGTTTTTCGGAATTAGAATTCCGAGCTTGGTGGTCAGCAGCACGAGCACCAATCCGATGACGGCGCCGATAATCGACGGGAATTCCTGGCCAAAAGGCACGACAAGGGCCGAAGGGATGACAAAGGCGATTCCCGACCAAACGGCGAAAGGCAAAGCCTCTTTGATCTGTTTTTTTCTGTCCGGTTTGCCGGCAGTGATGGTAAAAAGCATGAAAATCGGGACCAAGAACCCGATGCAGTTGATCCAAGCGGCGAGCTAGGGGATGGCCGGATACTCGAGCCCGCTGAATCCGATCCTGATCGGCGTTCCGGCGGCGCCGAAGGCGACCGAGGTGCTGTTCCCCAAAAGCGAAACAATGACCGCCTTGATCGGCGTCAATCCCAAGCCGATGAGCAAAGGAGCGACGATGACGGCGGCGGTCCCGAAACCGGCCGCGCCTTCCAGGAAGTTTTCGAAAAACCAGGCGAGAATGATCGTTTGTATCCGGTAATCCTTGGAAAAGGATTCGAGATAATAAGAGATGCTTCCGATAACCCCGAGGCTTCTCAAAACTTCAAGAAAGAAGATGGCGCCGAAGATGATCAAGAAAATATCGAGGGCCACGAAGATCCCTTTGGCGAAAGACGCCCAAAACAAAACAGGCGCTATCTGCCAGTACAAAAGAGCGAGAACGATCATCAAGCCCAAGGTCCACAGAGAAACCTCGGAAAGCGGCTTGCGGAGTCCGAGAAGAAGAATCAAAAAAAGAACGAGCGGACTTATCGATAAAATAAAGGGAAGATCCATTGATTTTTATTATACCAAGAAAGCAAAACCTCCCGCATAGCCGGAGGTTTTATCTTCCTTTTGAGTCGGCGGAAAAATTATTGGGCAAAAACCATTATATTTTCGCTGTCGGATATCGTCAGCGTGTCGCCGGCGAGAAACAACGTCGCCCCAGAGCTCAGCATGGCTTTAAACGCTTCTTCCGCTTCCATGATGCCGTCCGGGATCGTGCAGATCTTTTCCGTGGTCGTAAGCAATGCTTGAATCGTATTGTCGGAAAGGGTGAAATCTCCGGCGATATTGTTGCAGATCACGGCCGAGACCAAGGTATTGTTGAACTCCAAAGTGTAAGCCGGTTCCGCAGGCGCGGCGTTTCCGTTGAAAGAGACCATTTTCAGTCTCTTTCCGTCGAGGTCGAAAATGGAAAGCTCCTGATCCGAAGCCACCAGCATGAAATCGATCTCCGCGATCGGCTGCGAATCTTCGCCCATGAACGGCTCCGGCGCGCCGACGGTCCAGCGCTCTTTGCCGTCGACGATGATTTGGGCCACTACGTCGTAAGCGGTGCTCGGGTCTATTTTGGAAGCGTCGTAGATAACCGTGAACGGGATCGGCACGTTTTCTCCTTTCGTGGTGATGCTCGTTTCCGCGAAGATCTCTCCTTTTGAGACGTCGCGGATTTGCACTTTCACCTGGCTGCCCGAAGGCAAAGCGATGCGTTCGCGGTAAGAAACCGTTCCCTTGAGCTCCGAGTTATTCCGGCTGAGCCAAAGAACCGCCCCGAAATAGGCGACGATCGCCACAACGAGAATGATGATCGACCTTAAAGTCTTCTTATTCATGGATTCTGATTTATTGATTAACGACGACCTGTATTGTAAGTATAACATTTTTTCCGGAATGTCCGACAAAAAAGCGGAGTTTTCGGCTCCGCTGATTTTTCCGATATCGGACGGATCAAATGATTCCGCTTTCTTTGAAGAACACGGTGTATTTCTTGTCCATTTCCAGGATATGTCCGAGAAGCCAGTTGCCCGAGAAGTTGGCGACGACGACGGCCAAAGATTTCAGATCGTTTTCTTCCCTGACTCTGCCGAGATAATCTTCCATTTGCCGCCGATAATTGTTGTGGGCGCTTATATGGATGGCCGCCCCTTCGTAATTGAATTTTGAGAAGTATCCTTCTTCGGTGCTGAAGTGGTAGAAAGCGTAATTTCCGAGTTCTCCGAGGCTCGTCGTCAATTCTTCCCGGCCAATATCCTCTTTTTCCGCCAGTTCCACGACTCGGTTGGCGATATCGAAGAAATGCCGGTGCTGTTCGTCGATCGACGGAATGCCGACGCTATATTCTTCTGTCCACACGAATTTTGCCATGATTCTATTGTAGCACAAAACCGCGACGGCGATAACCGATTAAGCCCTGGTTTTACTTCCCGGACCGGATCGATTTGTTTATTTTTCCGATCATTTCGTCGATTTCCTTGTCGGAAAGCCCGTGGATCTTCGCTCCCATTCCGATCGAATCGTAGTGGCTCGCCATGCAGCCGATGCAGTGAAGCCCGTAATCCAGCAATACCTCCACCGCTTCCGGATGCTCGTACACTACCTGGGCGAGATTCGAATCTTTGGTGATTTTATTCGGATTCTTTTTCATAGTTTTTCAACGCCTCTTCCAGGGCGTAAAGAACCAGGGTGGCGCAGGAAACGCGGCTGGTGGTCAAATTCAAACCGATCATTTCGAGCAATCGGTCTTTGTTTATCTTTTTCGCCTCGTCGACGCTTTTTCCGATCAGATAGTCCGTAAGGATAGACGAAGAAATAACGCTGACCGCGCACGCTTCGCTTTCGAATTTGGCGTCTTCGATAATGCCGCCGCTGATCTTCAAACGAAGAACCAAGGAGTCTCCGCACATGGGATTTTTCTTATGGGCAAAGGCCGACGGGTTTTCCAAATTTCCCTTGTTCTGGGGGTGTCGGAAAATCTCCATGAATTCTTCGCGATAAAGGTCTTGCATTTCAACTCAATATCTCCACGGCTTTTTTTATTCCCTCGACCAATCGATCGATCTCTTCTTCGGTATTGTAAAGATAAAAACTCGCCCTGGTCGTGCCTGTCAGGCCGATTTTGGCGTGATACGGCATCACGCAATGGTGCCCGGCCCTGACGGCGATACCGTAATCGTTCAAAACGGAAGCGACGTCGTGCGCGTGGATCCCGGCGATCGAGAAAGAAGCCAAACCGGTCCTTTTTTCCGGTTCCTTCGGACCGACGACTTTCAATCCATCGATCTCTTTTATTTTCTCCGACAGGTATTTGTTCAATCCGATTTCGTGCTGCCTGATATCATCCATTCCTATTTTTTCGAGGTAATCCGCGGCTGCGGCGAATCCGACCGTTCCGGCGACGTTCGGCGTGCCCGCCTCGAATCTCGCGGGAATAGCCGCATAAGTGGCTTTTTGGTAAGAAACCTCGTCGATCATGCCGCCTCCGAATTCGTATGGATTGAGCCTTTCCAAGATCTCTCTCTTCACCCAGAGCGCGCCCACGCCCATAGGCCCGAGCATCTTGTGCGCCGAAAAAGAATAAAAATCGCATCCCAGATCGGCCATGTTTATTTCAAGATGCGGCGCCGCTTGCGCGCCGTCGACGGATACGAGAATCCCTTTTTCGGTCGCGAGGCCGCAGATCTCTTTTATCGGTACGATCGTTCCCAAGACATTCGAAGCGTGGGTAAGAGAGATCAATTTCACCCGGCCGGTCATTTTTTTCTCGACTTCTTCCAGATGAATCTCGCCGTTTTCGTCCGATTCCAGATATTCGATCTCAGCTCCAGTCTTCTCGGCTATTTCCAACCACGGAACCATGTTGCTGTGGTGCTCGAAGTCCCCCAAGAGGATTGTGTCGCCTTTTTTCAAATTGGCGGCGCCCCACGTTGTTGCCACCATATTTAAAGATTCGGTGGCTCCTTTGGTAAAAATCAATTCTTCTGGACAGTTCGCGCCGATGAAGCCGGCGATCTTTTTCCTGGATTCTTCGTACATAGCGGTCGCCTCTTCGCTTAAAAGATGCAATCCCCGGTGGATATTGGCGTTGTGATTCGAATAATATCCGGCGATCGCCTCCAAAACCTGCTTCGGCTTCTGCGAAGTCGCGGCGTTGTCCAAATAAACCAATCGGCGGCCGTTGATTTTTCTTTCCAAAATCGGAAAATCTTTCCTCACGTTTTTCATAGCGGTTCGTTTTTTAATCCCATCTTATCCAGTACCAACTTTCTGACGTCCTCGTCTTTGATTTTTCTTATCAGACCAGCCAAGAATCCTTCGATAATAATCTCTTCGGATTCTCTTTTTCCGATGCCTCGGCTTTCCAGATAATAAAGCTCGGATTGATCTATTCTTCCGGTGGTGGAGCCGTGCGACGCTTTGACGTCGTTCGCCTCGATTCGGAGAGTCGGCCGGGAGTTTCTTTTGACGTCGTCTCCGACGGCCAGGACGTTGTCGCAGAGATAAGCGGTCGTTTGCTGGGCTTCTTTTGCGATTAGGATTTCTCCTCGGTAATCGAAGTCCGATTTCTCGTTCAAAACGGCCTTGATGTACGTCTGGCACGAAGTTCCCGGAACCAGATGGTTGGAAGAAGTGGTCAGATGGATTTTCCCGCCTTCAGGCAGGTGGAAGACCCCCAATATCTCGGAAGCCACGCCGGGCTTTTGGAAAATGAGATTCAGAGAAAATTCGTCTTCGGATCCGCGGTTTTCCGCCAAGACGAATTGCGTGTCTTCGCTGACGCTTATTTCCTGGTTTTTTTTGGTGTCGAGAAGGATCGTTTTCATGTTAGCCGACGCTCCCTTCCATTTCCAGCTCGATAAGCCTGTTCAATTCTATGGCGTATTCCATCGGCAGTTCTTTGACAATAGGCTCGATGAATCCGGAAACGATCAAGCTCATCGCCTGGTCTTCGGTAAGCCCCCGGCTCGTCAGATAGAAAAGTTTTTCTTCGCCGATTTTGCTCACGGTCGCTTCGTGCTCTATGTTGGCGGAGCCCTCGTTTATTTTCATGAGAGGAAAAGTGTCGGAGGCGGAATCCTCGTCCAGGATGAGCGCGTCGCATTCAACCCGACACCTGGCGTTTTTGGCTTCGGGAGAGACTTCCACCGTTCCCCGATAACTCGATCTTCCGCCTTTCAGGCTTATCGACTTGGAAACGATTTTCGAGGAAGTATCCGGAGCCAGATGGATCATTTTCGCCCCGGCGTCCTGGTGCTGGCCTTCGCTCGCGTAAGCGATGGAGAGCATCTCGCCTCGAGAGCCTTTGCCGACGAGATAGCAAGACGGGTATTTCATGGTCGTTTTCGAGCCCAGATTGCCGTCAATCCATTCCATGACGGCGTTCTCCTCGACTCTCGCTTTTTTGGTCACCAGATTGTAAACGTCGTTCGACCAGTTCTGGATGGTGGTATACCTGAATCTGGCCCCCTTTTTGACGAAAACCTCCACGACTGCCGCGTGCAAGGAATCGGTCGAATAGACCGGAGCCGTGCAACCTTCGACGTACTGGGCGAAGCTTCCTTCGTCGGCGATGATGAGCGTCCTTTCGAACTGTCCCATTTTTTCCGCGTTGATACGGAAATACGCCTGCAGAGGCCTTTTGACCCGGGCGCCTTTGGGAATATAGACGAAAGAGCCTCCGGACCAGACGGCGCTGTTTAAGGCGGCGAACTTGTTGTCGGAAAAAGGAACTAGTTTGCCGAAATATTCCTCGAAGATTTCCGGATATTTTCTCAATCCTTCGTCCGTGGACAAAAAAACGATTCCCTCGCTTTCCAGTTCCTCCATTAAAGACGAATAGGCGACTTCGGAATCGTATTGCGCCTTCACGCCGGCCAGAAACTCTTTCTCGGCCTGCGGCACGCCCAATTTCTCAAACGTGTTTTTGATGGCTTCCGGAACCTCGTCCCACGTTTTTTTGGTTTTATCTACCGGTTTCAGATAATAATAAATGTCGTCGAAGTCGATTTTCGATAGATCCGGACCCCAACTCGGCAAGCTTTTTTTCTTGAAGAACTCGAAGGCGTTCAGCCGGAGTTCCAGCATCCAAGCGGGTTCGTCTTTGGCTTTGGAGATCAGCTTCACCGTTTCCTCGTTCAATCCTTTTTCGATCTTCAGCAAGAATTCTTCGGGCATATTGAACCCGAATTTCTCGCGGTAATTCTGACGGATATCAATGTTTTTGCGGGAAGTTTTTTCAGGCATCGAATTTATAACCTCTTTCCTCCAGTTCGCAGGCCAAACTTCTGTCTCCGCTTTTCGCGATCCGGCCGTCTTTCATGATATGGACGAAATCCGGCTCCAGATATTTCAGGATTCTCGCGTAATGGGTGATTATCAAAACCGCCATGCTGTTTTTTCTGCGGAGACAATCGACGGCCATGGCCACTGTTTTGAGGCTGTCGATGTCCAAGCCGCTGTCGACCTCGTCCAAGATCGCCAGTTTAGGCTCCAAAATCAGCATCTGGAGCATTTCCATTTTCTTTTTTTCTCCTCCGGAAAATCCGTCGTTCAACGATCTTTCCAGGATTTCCCGGCTTATTCCGAGCATGTCTGCTTTGTCGGAAAGAAATTCCCTGAATTTCACGGGCGACAGTTTTTCTCCGTGTGAATTGTTGTAAAGAAGCCTCAAGAAACTTTGGATTCCCATTCCCGCCACCTCGCTCGGATACTGGAACGACAAAAATATTCCCCTTTTGGAACGCTCGTCGGGTTTCAAACCCGAAATATCGACGCCTTCAAATTCTATTCTTCCGGCGACGGCCTCATAAAAGGGATTGCCCATAATCGTCTGGGCCAAAGTGCTTTTCCCAGACCCGTTCTGGCCCATCAATGCATGGACGCTATTTTTGGAAACGGACAAATCCACTCCATTGAGGATTTGTTTGCTTTCGATAGACACTTGGAGGTTTTCTACTTTGAGCATGGATCAAAACTTCGTCTTAGCCAGGAAACAGTCTGGAATATTGTTTGACGGACATTTTTGGTTGACGCTGTAGAATACTTCTTTGCCCGACTTCGAGCTGTTCAAAAGCCCGGCGTCTTTCATCTCTTTCAAGTGGTAAGAAACCGTCGGCTGGGTCAATTCTAATATATCGACGATCGAGGAAACCGTGCTTTTTCCGTTTTCTTTCAAGAATTTGTAGATTTTCATCCTCGAGTCGATGCCCAAGGATCCGAAACATTTGACGCAAGGCGATTGATCGGCCATATATAGATCATGATCGATATGTCTTAGGCTGTCAACAACTCAATAATAAAACCCCCGATATCCGGGGGTTTTATTAGTTATTGCGTTCGCTTAGTAATATATTCCCGAGCCGACAATCACATAATTGCCGTCTATCATCGCTTTTCTGACGTAGGCGACTTTGGGCAATGCGTTTTCCGCTCCGGGTTTGGGGTAAGAATACATTATCCAAACATAATCCTTGTTCTCCAGCGCATTGACCATTTCGCGGACATAGAAAACGCCGTTAGCGTCTTCCGTTGACCAGCGGTTTGTTCCCTCGATTTCCGGAGTCGGAGGCAAAACCAAAGTATTCGCTTCCATATCGTAAACAAAAATATACTTGTCCCCTTTCCACCAATCTCCGCCTTTCTGCCTGAAATCAGCAAAAGCATCCCTGCCTTTTGTTTCGACTAAGCTAACGGCGTTATCCACGAAAGAAACGAGCTCAGTCACTTGGTTTGATTTTTTAAAGGCTCCGAAATACCAGGCGATGCCGACAAGCAAGACGGCGACTGCCAGAATTTTTATATTCTTTGCGTTGTTTGTCATATATCAATATTACTTTTTCTCTTAGTTTTCGGCAACAGACTTATCCATATCATTCGATCAATTGTCCTGTTTTTAAAATGAGTTCATAATGTAAATATCATGAAAGACTCATATAAACTCGTCATATCCATCGTCGGTTGCGAATTGGCGGGCATAATCGGAAGCGCGTTTACCATTCCTTCTATTCCCACGTGGTATGTAGGTTTGAATAAACCGACCTTTTCTCCGCCTAATTGGATATTCGGGCCGGTTTGGACGCTATTGTACTTCCTGATGGGATTATCTTTTTACTTAATCTGGCGAAAGGGTTGGAACAATAAAAATGTCAAAATCGCAGGGAAATATTTTCTCGCGCAATTGAGTCTTAATTTCCTTTGGTCACCGATTTTCTTCGGCTTAAAATCTCCGGCGCTGGCTTTATTGGTGATTATCTCCATGTGGATACTGATCGTTATGACAATAAAAAAGCTTTATCCTCTGTCGAAATTAGCATCCTACCTACTTATCCCTTATCTATTGTGGGTAAGCTTCGCCTCTATATTGAATGCGGCGATTGTAGTTTTGAATTAAAAAGAGACTCAACCAAGCTATATAAGCGATAATTTATCTCGTAACAACTTCCTTAAAAAACGGATTTTTCCGCAGTTATCCACATCCAAGCTTAAAAAATCGTTGTCATCCGTCTTTTCTTTTTGTATGATATTAAAGATATTTGTTTTTTAACATTAAAAATTAAATAAATTTGTTATGAAGAAAAATATTTTGTTTTCTCTTCTGACACTCGCGATGGTCTTAATCCCCTCGGCCCATGCTTCGGACAGCGCAACGGTAGCTGCCACAGTTTTATTAGAAAATGTATCAGTCAGCGTTTCTGACGGCACAGTAGACTACGGTATACTTGCGTTAAACTCATCAAACTGCACAACCACTCTTTCAGATACACAGATCGTAACCAATGAAGGCAACGTCGGCAACTTTGACGCTGACGGGCTGAATGTCAACAACTACTGGAATGATAACCGCAATGACATCATCGGTGTCGCCGCCTCGCGGCAGTTCACTCTCTATTGCTGTTTAATAAACGCCCTCTTTCACGGAGGGCGTTTTATTTAATGGTCTTTAGTTGATTTTATCCATCCGCCAAGCATTCTACCTATTTCGTCTACTGCTTCCTCTAAATAGATGTACTTTCTCGTATCTAATACTTTTGTTTCTTTGCAAAGACGAAGGAAAACACGGAGAAAGCTTAATTCGAGACTGGCTTTCTGTAAAACTGGTAATTTTTCCGACTTTGACAGTTGACTTGCGTAGATGATATTTTCTAGCATCTCCAAAATTATATTTTCACACCGTTGCCAGATAGTAAATCTATCCTGCCTGGGAACATTATTGCGGAAACCGTAAAAGTCTTTATACAGATTATAAGCCTTTTTTAAAATTGGTATGTCTAATTCTTCCATGTATTATGAAAACTTATAGGAACCTTTTTGACCAAATCATTTCATTAGAAAACCTCTTTGCTGCCTGGGAGAAATTTAAAAGTGATAAACAGGGCAAGGATGACGTCCAATTATTCGAATGGCAGCTTGAGCAAAATATCTTTCAATTGCACCGCGACCTGAAGGCAAGACGCTATAAACACGGTCTCTATACATCATTTTGGATTCAAGACCCAAAACAACGTCATATACACAAAGCCGCCGTACGAGATCGCGTATTGCATCACGCGATTTTCGCAATTATTAATCCTCTCTTTGAAAAATCGTTTATCTCCAATTCCTTTTCTTGTCGCATTAACAAAGGAACCCACAAGGGCATAATAACACTGCGGGACCTTACTCGAAAAGTAAGTGGTAACGTACGAAAGCCATGTTTTGCTTTGAAGTGCGATATTAAGAAGTTCTTTGAAACGATTGACCACTATATCTTGTTTAATATTCTTGCTAAAAAAATTAAGGATCCCGACACAATGTGGCTGCTGCGGGAAGTTATAGAAAGTTTCTCCTCCCGATACTCCAACCTCTTTGAGCAGAAGGGTGTGCCCATTGGTAATCTTACTTCCCAGCTTTTCGCAAACGTTTATCTGAATGAATTCGACCAATTTATAAAACATGGTCTTAAAATAAAGCATTATCTTCGCTATACTGACGATTTTGTAATCTTGGCTGATAACCCGTATTATCTTGAAAAGATAATCTCTCCGATAAAATCATTTCTTAGACAAAGGCTTTGTCTTGAACTCCATCCCAATAAAGTTTCCATCCGCAAATTAAGGCAGGGTATAGATTTTCTCGGTTACGTTGTTTTGCCATACCATCTTCAGCTTCGCACCAAGACTAAAAACCGAGTATTTAAAAAACTAAAAATGCGTGTCAAAGAATATAAAGATGGACGAATTCCTTATAAAACTGTTGAACAATCACTACAATCATACCTTGGTGTTTTATCCCACGCTGATACACACATTCTGAATCAAGAGCTTAAAAATCAATTATGGTTTTGGCTCAATGAATAAAGTAAAAAGCTTAAGAGTTCTTTATAGCAGAAGCTATATTTGAGCTATCTCAATCTGGCTCCGACACCTGGATTCGAACCAGGAACCCGCTCCTTACACTTATCTCGATGTTGCCACCGAGGGTGGACTATATCATTTCCGTTCCGCTGTTTTTGCGGAGTGCGGAATGAGGCGCTTCGTCCTCCGCAGTTTTATATAAAACTGCGGGAACTACTCTCTTTCGAGATAGTCTCTACACCTGTCCCGCAATGTGCGGGAATTGGCTCGGGATTATCCTATTATTGGACTTCCCCGAATTCACCCCATTATTCAATCTCGATTACTCGAGAAGGCTGCGTGATGCCGACGGTTCTGATCAATTCTTCGCGCCTGTCGGCATAGATTCTCTTGCCCGCCACTGTTTTGAATTATAGCAATCGGACAAGACGGTTCACAGGGAGACGCTCTACCGTTGAGCTATGTCGGAATATTCAATTTTTAAGCCGCTATCTTCAAAAAGGTAGCGGCTTTATGATAGTAAATTTGACTGTTTTTTTCAATAGAAGCTCCTACTTGAAACTATCCCCTGACTTCGCAAATATCGAATTTATCCTTGATTTTATCCCTAATTTTTTCCAGCTCCGGCTTCTTTAAAACGGCTTTTTTGTCATAATTAAAGCCGGCCGTTTTCTGTCCTTGGAAAGGCTGGAGATAATAGCGCCTGGCTCCTTTGATAAGCTCGGAGATTTCCAAAATGTCTTCTTCCAAAACCAATCCGGGGACGACGGTTGTCCGGAACTCGTAATCGGACAATGTTTTCACGATATTGATACTCTCCAAGATCCTCTCGGGAGCCACCGCTATACCGATCGTTTCTTCGTATTTCTCCGGCCGGTTTTTGACATCCATGGCGACGTAATCCACTAGCTTCTCGGCGATCAGTTTTTCCAAGACTTCCGGATGCGAACCGTTCGAATCGAGCTTCAATAAAAATTCCATTTTCTTTGCCCGGCGGACAAAATCGATCAAGTCCGGCTGGATAGTCGGTTCTCCGCCGGTTATGCAGATTCCCTGGAGCAGGCCTTTTCTAGATTCCAAAAAACTCAATACCTCCGACTGATCGATAACCGGCTGTGCCGAGATCAGATTCGCCGAAGAAAGCTCCGGATTATGGCACCAAGGGCATTTGAAATCGCACCCCAAAGTGAACAAAACGCAGGCCACCTTGCCCGGATAATCCACCAGGGTCGTTTTTTGGATGCCGCCGAAAATCATAGCTAAAGCTTAACAAAAGCCTTCAGAAATCAAAAACCGGTCTCGGAAATGAAAAAACTAATCCTGTTTGGCCGCCACCTTGAACATCTTCCGCTGGTTGAATTCCTCGCGCTTGCCCTTGTTCCATTGCTGGATCGGACGGAGGAAGCCGACCACCCGCGAGTAGATTTCGCAGGTCTGTTCGGTTTCGCAATACGGGCAAAATTGATGGTTTCCGGCGATATATCCGTGGGACGGACAAATGGAAAAAGTCGGCGTCAGGGTGAAATACGGCAGCCGGAATTTTCCGAAAACGGTCTTAATGGTCGATTTCACCGCCTCGCTGTCCGGCAAAGCTTCCCCGAGGAAGGCGTGGAAAACCGTGCCGCCGGTATACTTGGTTTGCAGGCCGTCTTGAAGCCCGATGGCCTCGAAAATGTCGTCGGTGTAATTGACCGGAAGCTGGGTGGAATTGGTGTAATACGGATCCTTTTCTCCGGCGGTGATGATATCCGGATATTCTTTCCTGTCTTTCAAGGGAAGCCTGTAAGAAGTTCCTTCTCCCGGAGTGGCTTCGAGATTGTAAAGGTTCCCCGTTTCTTCCTGGTAAGAGCTCAATCGATCGCGCATGAAATCGAGCACTTCCTCGGCGAACTTGATGCCCTTCTTGTCGGAAATGCTGACACCCAGGAAATTCAAAAGCGCCTCGTTCATTCCGATCAGCCCGATCGTCGAAAAGTGGTTGGCCCAATAGGAATTCCTCAATTTTTTCGCTTCACTGAGATAATAGCGCGAATACGGATAAAGCCCTTTTTCTATTAGATCCTCCAGAGCCTTTCTTTTTATTTCCAGGCTGGTTTTCGAGATATCCATGATCCGATCAAGCCTTTCAAAAAACTCTTTTTTGGTCTTCGAGAGATAGCCGATCCGCGGCATATTGATGGTGACGACGCCGATCGATCCGGTCAAAGGATTGGCCCCGAAAAGTCCTCCGCCCCGCTTGTAGAGTTCGCGGTTGTCGAGCCGGAGTCGGCAGCACATCGAGCGCGCATCTTCGGGCTTCATGTCGGAATTGATGAAATTCGAGAAATAAGGAATGCCGTATTTGGCGGTCATCTGCCAAACGCCTTCGTAATTCGGATTGTCCCAATCGAAATCCTTGGTGATGTTGTAAGTCGGAATCGGGAAAGTGAAAACCCGGCCGGTGGCGTCGCCTTCGACGTAAACCTCGCAAAGAGCTTTGTTGAAGATATCCATTTCCGGCTGGAACGAACCGTAGACATCTTCTTTGTGCTGGCCGCCGATGATTATCGGCAGGCCTTTCATGTGACTCGGCACGACCAGATCAAGGGAGATATTGGAAAACGGAGTCTGGAATCCGACGCGCGTCGGCACGTTGCAATTAAACAGGAATTC
This sequence comes from bacterium, assembly GCA_029548485.1. Classification (GTDB taxonomy): domain Bacteria; phylum Patescibacteriota; class Minisyncoccia; order UBA6257; family Colwellbacteraceae; genus JAMCQZ01. The sequence continues at coordinate 22,199 of JAKPNH010000002.1, read as the reverse complement.
CTGAAGGCATTGCTTCACCTCTTTGAACGTCAGGCCGTCGTAACGGATGAAAGGCGCGAGATAAGTATCGAAATTGGAAAACGCCTGGGCGCCGGCGGATTCTCCTTGGAGCGTGTAAAAGAAATTGACGAGCTGGCCCAAGGCCGTACGCAAGTGCTTGGCCGGACGCGACTGGATCTTTCCGAAAACCCCTCCGAATCCGCGAAGCAAAACGTCTCCGACGTCCCAGCCGCAGCAATAGGGCCCGAGGATGTCGAGATCGTGCACGTGGATCTCGCCGTCGGCCACGGCTTTCCTCACTTCAACCGGATAAATCTTGTTCAACCAATATTTCTTGGTGACGTGCGAAGCGACATAATGGTTCAGTCCCTGGAGGGAAAAAGCCATGTTGCTGTTTTCCTTCACTTCCCAATCGACTTCCTTGAGATAGCTGTCGATCAACTCCGAAGCTTCGTCGGTGGCGGTCTTCGCTTCCCTGATCGCCCTCCTCTGTTCGCGGTAAAGGATATAAGCCTTGGCGGTTTCCGTCAGGTCTTCGAGCATCAGGATCTCCTCGACGATGTCCTGGATCTGCTCGACGTGCGGAGCTTCGTTCTTTTTGAAGCGCCGGTTCAAAATCCTCACCACCTTGTCCGCCAATTGTTTCGCCAGCTTGATTCCTCCCTGGTCGGTCGCGGTCAAAGCTTTGTAAATGGCTTGCTCGATTCTGGCTTTATCGAAAGGAGTTGTTTCCCCGTCTCTTTTCGTCACGCTGGTCAGATGATTCCGAAACTTTTTTGGCGGCATATTTTGCTTTGTTTTTTATATTTATTTTTTCGAGGACTTTTTAAGAATGTCTTTTAATTTTACCTCAAACAAAAAACCGGTCTATCGCCCGAAAACCGGTTTCCGTGTGGATAAGTGAAACTCTATTTGCGTTTTTTTCTCAAAAATGTCGGAATGTCCCAGATTTCTTCGTCCGCTTTGGCGGCTTTGCCGATTTCCGGCTTTTCTTCGCTCGTTTTCTCCTCCAGTGCCTCTTTTTCCGGCTTTTTGGCGTCGGATTTCATTAACGGCTCCTCCCGAAGCGGGCTGAACAGGCTGAAAGTCTCCCTTTCGCGGCTTACCAGGCCGTTGAAGCCGGTGGCGATAAGGATAATTTTCAATTGCCCTTGCTTTACCTTGCGGTCGTGATAGGCGCCGAAGATGATTTTCGCTCCGGAATCGACGTTTTCCGTCACCAGCTTGGCTGCTTCGTTGATTTCGGCCATCTTTAGGTCGGCGCCGCCAGAAACCCCGAAAAGCACGCCCTTGGCGCCATCGATCGAAAACTCCAAAAGCGGGGAATTGATGGCTTGGGTGGCCGCCTTGATGGCCCGGTCGTTGCCGGCCGCCTGGCCGACGCCGACAAAAGCCAGACCACCACCTCCCATGATCATTTTGACGTCGGCGAAATCGACGTTCACTATTCCCGGAATGGAAACGATCTCGGAAATGCCTTTGACCGTATTCCTCAATATCTCGTCGATTTTGATGAAAGCCTTGGTGATCGAGGTGTCGTTGCCGATGATGCTGAAAACCCGGTCGTTCGGGATAATGATCAGAGAATCGACTTTGTCTTTCAGTTTGGCGATTCCCTCTTCGGCGATCCTGATCCTTTGCGATCCTTCGAAAGCGAAAGGTTTGGTGACTACGGCCACGGTCAATATACCCATTTCCCTGGCGATTTCGGCGACGACCGGCGTGGCACCGGTGCCCGTGCCTCCGCCCATGCCGGCGGTCAAAAACACCAGATCCGTGTTTTGGAGGGCCTCGGCGATGTCCGAACGGTTTTCCTCGGCCGCCTGCCTGCCCAGATCCGGATTCATGCCCGTGCCCATTCCCTTGGTGAGGCTCCGGCCGATGTTGATTTTCTGCTTGGCCTCGCAATATTCCAGATCCTGGGTGTCGGTGTTGATGGCCACGAATTCGACTCCCTTGATGAAGTCTTCGCTCATTCTCGTCACGGCGTTTCCGCCGCCGCCGCCGATGCCGACTACTTTGATGTGGACGAACACCGGAACTGTTCTCGATTTCCTCTGTCTGGTCGTTGCTTTCCGCTTCTGAGTTTTCTTTTTCATTCCGGTAAGAGATTCTGGAATATTTTGACGATCAGGCTGCCGCTTGGCTTGGATTTTACCCTGCCTTGGTCTTTGCTGCAAAGGACGAGGCCCAAAGGCACGGCCCACTCCGGAAGCTCGAGGTATTCGGCGAGTTCGTTCGTCGAGAGCTCGAAGTACGAGGCCTGCGGCAATCCGATCTGGGTCGAAAGCTTGAGTTCCTGGCGGGACAAATCGACGATCCCCGGCATTTTTGCTCCGCCGCCGCAAAGGACCGCGCCGGCGGGCAAACGGCCGGATTTGCCGATAAGCCGAAGTTCGTTGTTAACCAATTCGAATATTTCCTGGATTCGCGATTCGATGACCTCGGCGATGAATTTCCTGGAGGGCGATCCGGTGACGGTCAGATCTATTTTCTTGAGGTCGATGGTGTCGCGGCTCGAAACCTCCTTGGAAAGGGCGTAGCCGTAGGCGAGCTTCAGTTTTTCGGCGGTTTCAACCGGAATTTTCAAAGCGATCGCCAAATCGTTCGTGATATGCCCCGCTCCTACGGGGAAAATGGCCGTATGCAAGATTTTGTCTTCCTCGTAAATGACGAGGCTCGTCGTTCCAAAACCGATGTCGATCAAAACCACGCCGAGCTCTTTTTGATTCTTGGTGAGAACCGATCTCGCCGCCGCCAAAGGATTGAAAACCAATCCGCTGATACTCCCTCCGGAGATTTCCACGCATTTTTGGAGATTTTTCAAGGCCGGCGCGAAAGCGTCGATGATCATGCTCGAGACTTCGAGCCTGGCGCCGATCATGCCCTCGGGATCGCGGATGTCGTTCACGCCGTCGACCACGTATTCTTTGGTGATCGTATGGAGGATGGTCCGGTTCTGGGGAATATTGATCGCCTGAGAAGCCTTGACCACGCGTTCGATGTCGTCTTCGTGGATTTCCGAATTGGCCCGGGCGACGGCGACGATGCCGCGGGAGATCTGGGATTTCACGTCGACGCTGCCGATGTTTAGAAAAATGTTTTTGACGCTCGATCGGGAAATGACTTTAACCTCGTTCAAGACTTCGGCCACCGATTTGCAGACTTCGTCCATCTCCACGACCGATCCCCGGCGCAGTCCGGAAGAAACCCTGGTGAATCCGGCGATGACTTTCATTTTGTCGCCGCGGGCTTCGGCCACTATCGCTTTGATGTTGGCCGACCCGATATCCAATCCTAAAACCGTGTTTTGAGCCATATTTCGGGATTACATTATTGTTTCAACAATCGGCGGGCCAAATCCCGCTCCTTGTTTTCCATTCTTATTTTATCATTTTTTCGCGCATGGTCATACCCCAAAAGATGAAGCAGCCCGTGGAGCAGCAAACGGTCGATGTCTCCTTTGTTTTTATAGATATACCGCGGCGCGAGGTATATTTCGCCGAGGACTTTTCTATCGGTTTCCGGATGGGGCACTTTTGGTTCGACAAACGACAAGACTGTCGTCGGCTTGTCTTTCCGCCGGTATTTGAAATTGAGCTTCCGCATCAGGCTGTCGGGAAGAAGATAAACAGAGACCGACGAATCCGGCCGGCGCAGCGCGACAAGCGCTTTCTCGGCCAAAGATTCCAGCCTTTTCTCCAAAGCCATTATTCGCTTCCGAGCGCCGATTTGATGACTTCGGCGACAAGTTTTCCGTCGGCTTTACCCTTCAGTTCTTTCATCGCTTCTTTCATGACCGATCCGAAATCCTTTTGTCCAGAAGCGATGACTTTTCTCACGGTTTCTTCGACGGCTTCGCGGCTCATTTCCGGAGGCAGATACTGGCTGATGACTCTGAATTCGCGCTCTTCTTTTTCGGCCAGATCGTTCCGGCCTCCTTGGCGATAGAGTTCGATCGATTCTTTTCTTTTTTTGGCTTCCCTTTTCAAAACGACGATTTCCTCGTCGGGATCGAGCGGGCCTTCTCCTCCCCTGCCCCGCTTGGCGATTTCCTCATTGTGGATCGCCGACAAGAGCAAACGCAAAATGCCGACTCTTTCCGAGTCAGCATTCTTCATACTTGATTTCAAATCCTCTTCGATGGTCGGCAGAATGGCCATGGAGTTACATCAAGCCGAGCTTCTTCTTTTTTTCGATGTCTTTCCGCTTGCGCGCCTTGTAGAGCGCGGCCACCCGCTTGGACCGCTTGTTGGCGTCTCTTTTCTTGAATCTTCTTTTTTTCGTCTCCTGAATAACGCCCGATTGCTGGATTTTCTTTCCGAAACGGAAAATCAGCGATCCGGCCGATTCTCCTTCTTTTTTTCTGACGATGATAGCCATTTATGCGTTCAAAATCTTTTTCTTTGTTTCTTTAAGGCTCGCGGTCGGCGGAAAATGAACCACCGAATGGAGCGATCCTCCGCCGTCCGAAGCGTATCTCGGGATGACGTGGATATGCAGATGATCAATCGATTGCCCGCTGATTTTACCGTGATTTATGCCTATTGTAAACCCCCGGGGACGCAGAGCTTTCTCGAGCATGGCGGTCACTTTTTTGACCGCCAAAAAAACCGGTTCGATGTCGGCTTCGGACAAATCCAGGATGTTTTCGGCGTGTTTTTTCGGAACGATCAGGGTATGGCCTTCGGTCAGGGGATTGACGTCCAAAAAAGCCGTTACCCACTCGTCTTCATAGATGATTTCGGACGGAATTTCCTTGGCCGCGATCTTGCAAAAAAGGCAATCCATGGATTACTGCTTTTTCAATTTTTCCTTGAGAGTATCGTTGATCTTCTTCAAGGGAACGGTTTCTTGGCTGCCGGTTTTCATGTCCCGGATGATGACGCTTTCTTCGTAGACTTCTTTTTGGCCGATGATGACGCTCAAAGGCGCGGCCTCTTTGTCCGCCGCCTTGAGCTGGGCCTGAAGCGAATCCTTGCCGAGGGCCGCGGAAACCCTGATGTTTTCCCGTCGGAACTGCTCGATCAAGGCAAAAGCCTTTTTCTTGGCCAGATCGCCGACGTGGATGACGAAAACCTTGTCCGTAGGCTTGCGCGAAGGCAAAAGATTGTTGGTCTTGACGACCTCGATGATCCGCTCTATGCCCGCGGCCACTCCGACCGCCGGAATCGGCTTGCCCGAAAGGACTTCGCCGAGATAATCGTAGCGGCCGCCGCCCATCAAGGCTAAATCGCTTTGATCCGAGAAAATCTCGAAAACCGTGCGGCTGTAATAATCGAGTCCGCGAACCAGATACGGATTCAGGCTGTAAGGCAGGTTAACCTCGTCCAGATATTCCAAAACGCCTTTCAGATGCTGCCTGCAGGCGAAACAAAGATTGTCGAGAATGCTCGGCGCCTGGGCTTTCAAAGAAACGCAAAGATCGTTTTTGCAATCGAGCAGGCGCAAGGGATTCGTTTCCAAGCGGCGTTCGCAGTCTTTGCAGACGACTTTGGTTTTCTTGGCGACGGCGGTTTCTTTCCGGTAGAATTCCTGGAGCTTTTTGCGGTAATTCGGCCGGCAGACCTTGCAGCCGATGCTGTTCACCTGGATGGCCAGGTTTTTGATCTTCAACGATTCCAAAAACCTCGATCCGGCGACGATCACTTCGGCGTCATAGATCGGATCGGATTCCCCGCCGATCGTCTCGAATCCCATTTGATAAAATTCGCGGTAGCGTCCGGCCTGTGGATTTTCGTGCCTGAAAGCCGGCCCGAAATAATAGACTTTGAGCGGCTGGCTGACGCGGCTCAATCCGCGTTCGATATAAGCCCGCATCACCGGCGCCGTCATTTCCGGCCGCAAAGCCAGATGATCGCCGCCGCGGGTCTTCAAAACATACATTTCCTTTTCGACGATGTCGGTCGCTTCGCCGACGCTCCTTATGAAAAGATCGACGTTCTCGAGGATCGGGGTTTGGATGCGGTCGAATCCGTAAAACGAAGCCGTGTCTTTCACCGCCTGCTCCACCTTTTCCCAATACCAGGCGTCTTCCGGCAAAATATCGTGCATTCCTTTCGGAGCCTGAATAGCCGTCAATTTGGCGGTTTTCGCGGATTTGGCTGTTTTTTTAGCGGAGGTAGCCACTGTAAAAACTTTGTTCTTTCAACGAATCCAGGAATTGAAGCGGCCAAAGCCGAAGCTGGACCACCCCCACTATTTCTTCCCTATCGAGCGGGCCCCAGTTCCGGGAATCGAAACTCATGATCCGGTTGTCTCCCAAAACGAAGAATTGGTTCGCGCCGAGCGTGAATTCGTTCTGCTGAAGAGTCCTCGTCGACATTCCCTGAGGAAGGTATTCCTCTTCGAGTTCGACGCCGTTTATAAAAACCTCTCCATCTTCGACGACTATCGTTTCTCCGGGCAGGCCGATGATCCGCTTGATGTAATATTGTTTCTCTTCGGTCGGAGCGTGGAAAACGATCACGTCTCCCCTTTCCGGCTCTTTGAAGCGGTAGGAAATTTCGTCGACGAGCAGGAAATCGCCGTCGTCGAAATTCGGTTCCATGCTGGCGCCCTGAACCAAAAAAGGCTGGGCCAAGAATTTGAAAGCGCAGGCGATGATAATGGCGATCGCCGCCACTTCGAGGAACTCCCAAACGGCCAATAATTGCTTCATCCGTCGCATTTTAATACAATTGACGCTGATGGGCAAGCAAAAGATCGTTTTCGGATTGGGTAATCCGGGAGAAGAATACGCGAACACTTATCACAGCGTGGGAAGGATTTTTTTGGATCTCCTGGCAAAAAAAGAAAAACTAGAAAACGATTGGCAAGCCTCCAAAAAAGAGGGGTTCGAATTCATTAAAACTCCGGGAATGATTCTCGTGAAATCGCTCGGATTCATGAACGACTCGGGCATCGCCGTGGCCGCGGCCGTCAAATATTTCCGGATACCGGCGGAAAATTTGATTGTCGTCCACGACGATTCGGATATTGTCCTCGGTTCTTACAAGTTTTCCGCGGGCCGGGGTTCGGCCGGACACAAAGGAGTGCAATCGATCATCGATCGCCTCAAAACCAGAGCCTTCGCGAGGATCCGCATCGGCGCGAGGCCAGAAAACCAGAAAAAACAAGCTGGGGACTTTATTTTGAAACCGATTTCCAAGCGCGACGCGTCGATCCTCAACAAAGTCTTCCTAGAAATTCTGGCTCGTCACTTTGAAGCTGACGATGAAAGTCACTGATCCGTCCGGATCGACCACCAGATTGGCGAGCGGCTGTTCGACGCTTTGAAGCTGGGGGGTGGCCTTCAGTCTGTCGACAAATCTCCTCGACATATCGAGGGACGGAGAAGAAGCGTTCAAAATGACAGTGCCGCTGACCGGCTGGGTGGAAATCCTCAAAATGGTGGCGTCGGTTCCGGCGAGCTCCCTGATCTTCCGGAAGAACGGCGAAATGACCGTTTCCCGGACTTTGGCGCTCGCCACCAAATTGACCAAAGCGTTGAAGCCGTCGGCTTGGGCTTTCAGTTCGGCGTATTCCTGGTTCTCGTTCACCGGGAAATTGATCGTTTGGCTGGCGACAAGGTCTTCTTTCACCCGGCGCAAAAGCAAATCGCTTCCGCCGTAAAGGACCGCCAAGAAAGCCAAAACAACGAGAAAGGCGCTCCGCCAGGCGGAAGCCAGGCTCAAAGACTGTTCCTGAAAGTACTCTTCTCTGACGGTAATGGAGTTCAAGCTGATGAATTGGTCTTTCGAACGGGGCAAGGCGCCTCTGATGGCCGATCCCAAAGCCGGCGCCCAATCCGCCGGCAATCCGGCGGAAGACATCAAAGAAAACTCCTGGCTGTCGAGCCGGGGAAACCGTGTTTTGATCGAAGCGGCGATTTTGGCGCCGAGCCCTTCGGCCACGACGAAGATTCTGGAAATGGACGTGCCGAATCGCGCTCCGACAAAATTCAGAACGCGCTCTATTTCCGTGAAAATGGTTTGCTCCAGATCCGTAAAAGCGATCTGCCGGCCGCCGGAACCGACGGATTTCCAGGAATAAAAATAATTGAAATAAAGGTTGTTGTTCTTGATGATGGCGAAATTAAGCCCGTCGGCGGCGACGACCAAGGCCACGTAGGTCGATTTCGGATCGGTGATTTTCAGATAGTCCATTGCCCTCACCATGCTCAGGCTTTGGAACTCCACGGCGATCGGGCTGAATCCCGATTCCCTCAAAAGGGAAAGCCAGTCGTCGACGATGCCGTTCGGAATAAAAGCCCCGAGAAGCTCGAGCTGGCGGACGCCGTTCGCGGTGATTCCGACGGACTGGTAGCTGTAATAGGACTGCTTCAAATCTATCGGGGAAATCATCTGCAGATTGAGCACGGCCGCTTCTTCCAAAGCTTTTTCCTCCAAGTTGGGAACGTTGAAAATTCTCGAATAGATCAGATTGTCCTGGAGGGAAACGATGACGTTCGTCCGCCGGTCGCCGCGGGGAGGAGCGATGTAGGATTTCAAAGTCTCGAGCGCCTGCTTCGCCAAGTCCCGGTTCTTGATCTTTCCGTCTTCGATCAATCCCGGCGGCAGCCTCAAAGAGGCTTTGACCAGGCGGTTGTTCTCGTCTATGCGGACGTATTTCAAAGAAGAATCGTTGATACTCAAGCCGCCCACCGGTTTGAACGGGTTGATCAGTCTCCAGAGAGCCCCCAGTTTGCTTCGCGATTTGATGGTTGTTTCGGCCATGATGTTAAACCGGTATTTCTTTAATATAGCTGGTCCTGATTTCCCGCGTCGCCGGATCGACCGAAAGCACGGATTCTATTTTCCTTCTTCGGCTGGCGGCGGATCCGAGCGACCGCACCCGGAAATAGCATCCCCAGATGACGTTGCAGGTGCCGAACCGGCCTTCCAGATCAACCGGATCCTTTTCGATGGTGATTTCGGCTTTGCGTTCGCTCGGAGTTTCGGGCGTTCCGGAAACGATTAGGTTATACGAAGATTGATAACCTCCCCTGATCACCTTATATATGGCGTCGTCGGCACCGGCGCGCGCGGTAAAGAGCGCTTCGGCCGAAAGCCTCATGCCCGATCCGCTCTCGGTGAAAGCGTAGCCGACGACGACTCCGGCGATGGCGAGCTCGATGATAATGCCGCCGATCATGATGACCGTCGGCAGAGTGGCCACTCCTTTACGATTTTTTTGATTGATCTTCTTCATTTATGGGCTCCAATTGACGATCACTCCGTCGATTCGCGGAGAAAGCGCCCGGGTGATGTCGCTGTAAAGAACGACCCGGTAGCGGAAGTACCTTTTATTGGTGTGCGTCGCCCTGTTTTTGAGAGGTATGGGCACGTCCGGGCCCGAACCCGAATAAAGATCGTCCGGAGCCGAGGTGCCGGACGGCCCCAGGAAAGCGCCGTCGCCCGAAGTCTTGTCTCCGCCCCAGCCGACGTTTTGGTCGCAGGCCGGGGGGTTGGTGGCGCCGTTGCCGCAATTCGAGGTGGCGAATTGGAATCTGACGTCTCCGGAATTGGTGACGCCCTTCCACAAAATGTAGTTGTAGGCCGCGCCGTCGGCCTCGCCGGTGTCGAAAGTGCTCGAGATCACTTCTCCCTCCATCGGTTCGATGCTCCATCCGGTCACCACTTTGTAATCGACTGTGCCGCAAATGCCGTCGGGGTTGCCGACGTGGGGATTGCTGCAGTTGAAACTGATCCAGCCGGCGATGTCGTTCCAGGCGAATCCCTGCAGCTCCGCCTGGCCCGGGTAATCGGAGCTGTTCACGACGGACACTCCATAGTCGCGTCCGGCGCAGCCGCTCGTGCCTTCGTTCTCGCAGTTGAAACTGATCCAGCCGACGGCGTCGCTCCAGGCCCAGCCGGACAATTCTCCGGATCCGGTGTTGGAAACCTTGTAGCTTATGGGTGTGCAGCTCGATCCCGAGGGACCGCTCGCGCAATTCAAAGATATGTATTGCCAGGGAGCCGCTCCGTCGCCTTCGGCGCTGTATCTCGAATATCCCTGAAGCTCGGTCGTCGTCACGTTGACGCTGTCCGTCGAATAAAAATCGATCCAACCGACGACGTCGCTCCAAGCCCAATGAAGATAAGCCGGCGGATTGTCGGCGGCGATATTGGTCGCGGCTTCGGCCGCATTCAAAGTAAGAAACGCGGCCGCGATGAATATCGCCAATCCGCAGAGAATCCTGTTTTTGCTCGTCGTCATGCTCATTGTTCGATGATAAGCGTGATTCCTCCGACCTCGGGAGCGAAATCGATGTCTTCGGAAGAGGAAGAAAATCCTTGGGGAGCGTCGGAAAGGATGGTATACGGCCCCTCGAATCCCGGACCGGCTCCCCAGCTCGAAAACAGAGCCGAAACGTTCCGCGACCGGACAAGATAACCGACCACGCTCAAGGATTTGTCGTCGAGCCAAGTGACGTTGACGGTGATTTTTTGCGTCGAGGGGTCGTCCGTTCCCCCGCTCGCGACGATGTTGTCGTCTTCGTCGCGCTCCACGTTTTCTATATAGAAGGATTTGGTGTATTCGATGCTGTCGACGGTCACCGCCGTCGTTCCGTTGTTGATGACGAAGCTCGTTTTGCCGCCGACGTTCACCACGGAAAGATAATGCGGGTTGGTATTTCCCGGATCGACGTATTTGGTGGCGAGATAAATGGCGTTCCAATCGGCTTCGGCGAAAACCCTGATATTGTCGAGCTCTTGGCTCGCCAAACGGCTGGCGCTGTTGAACTGATCCGCGTCCGCGCTCGAACGCACCGACAGGATGAGGACGGTGGATACGCCGCCGATCATGATAACGCCGACCATCAGGGCCACCAGCGCCTCGATAAGCGATTGGCCCCTAATATGTGATCGTGCCGTTCGCATTGATGGTGATTATTTTGGTGATCGAAGCAAGATTCTCTGATCCAATTGTAATGGAATAAGAAGACGCGGGCAAACCGGTGACCTTGGCGAAAACGACATCGGCGTTCGTTCCTTCCGCCGGCGTCAAGAACTTTACTCCCGAAGAAAGAGCCGTCCGCAAAGATCTTACGCCGCTCGCGTAATTGTCCCCGGAAAAAACTTCGAAGAATTTTCCGTTGGAGTCGTTGTTCAACCTGACGCCCCAGGCGGTTCCGTCTTTCTGGCCCCGGGCGTTTTCCCGGGCCAGACGCAGATCGAAAACTATTTTTTCGGCCGTGGTGTCCAGGGCGTATTTGTTCCTCACGCCCAAGAGATTGCTGACTGAAGCCGTCACGATGATCGCCATCATGGCGAAAACGAGTACGATTTCCACAAGCGAGAATCCCGACGGCCGACTATTTTTAGAGGAAGGCATGTTCGTTTTTTGATAGGCGTTAGATCGAAGAGACCAATTGGTAGATCGGGACGATGACCGCGAGGGCGATGACCGCCACGACCAAGCCGATCATCACGAGAAGCGCCGGCTCAAGCAGGGAAACCAGTACCTTGATCCTGGTGTCGACGTCCGAAGCGTAAAAATCGGCGAGGGTCTCGAGAATCGTCTCCATGTGCCCGGCTTTTTCCGAAATGGCGATCAGATTGACCACTACCCTCGGGAAATAAGGCTCGCGCCGGAAAGCTTCGCCGACGGTCACGCCTTTGGCCACGCCCTGGCGGGAAATACGGAAAAGTATCTCTTTGAGCTCTTCCGAACCGACGGCGTTGGCGGTGATTTCCAAGGCTTCGAGCATAGGAAGACCCGCCTTGAGAAGCGAAGCGAAAGTCGAAGCGAAGCGCTGCAAAGCCAATTGTTTCAAAACCGCGCCGACAACGGGCAAGCGGTTGATGAGCTTGATGCCGAATTTTTTCCCGGGCAGGGTTTTCGCGAGGAAAAACCACGTTCCGGCAATGCCGGCGACCATGACGAAGATGATGGGGCCGATATGGCTGCCGATGAAATTTCCGAAAGCGAAGACGATCCTCGAGAAAGCCGGCGGTTCGGCTCCTCCCTGGGTGAAGGAATCGGAGATTTTAGGAAGGGCGAAAGCGACCAGGGCGAAGAGAATGACAAAGGCGAAAACCAAAAGCAGGATCGGATAAGTGACGGCCGATCTGATGCGGCTCCGCAGATCCTTCTCCTTTTCCAGGGTGACGCTCAAATCGTCGAAAACCCGGTCAAGGTTTCCGGAAGCCTCTCCGGCCCTCACCAGGTTGATGAAAACCGAAGAAAAATACTGGGGATACTTGGCGAAAGTCGAATAAAACGGCTTGCCTTGGCCGAGATTGTCCCTGATCTCGATGAGCAGGGATTTGACCACCGGCTTGTCAAAGTCGGCGATCAGGATGTCGATCGCGTGGAACAGATCCGTTCCCACCTTGAGCATCAAACTCAGGTATTTGGTCAAAAACACCTGGTCGTCGACGGTCACCGCCGGACTGAAAAGCCCTTTCAGGCCCTGGCCGGTTTTTTTGGCTTCCACCGCCTTCAAGGAAATCGGCCGGAGATTCTGGGTGGCCATCCACTCCAAAACCTGGGCCGGAGAATTGGCCTCGACCGTTCCTTCGGTCACTTTGCCGTTCGGCTGGGAAGCTATGTAGCGGAATTTCATTTATTCTCTGATGACCCTTAATATTTCTTCGATGGTGGTGAGACCCCTTTCGGCTTTGCGGAGCCCGTCCTCGAACATGGAGATCATTCCTTCTTTGCGGGCTTCGGCCTTGAGTACGTCGAGGGAAAAATTCGGATCGACGATGATTTTTCGGACTTGTTCGGTTATGTTCAAAACCTCGAAAATGGCCATGCGGCCCCGGTAACCCGAGCCTCCGCAAACCGGACACCCGCGGCCGGCGTAAACCACTTTCGGGGGAACGAATTGTTCTTCAAGATCCAACTCTTTCATTTGCCTCCGGAGCGACTCGACGAGTTCCGAAGAAGGAGAAAGGGAATAAATGCAGTTGGTGCAGATTTTTCGGACCAGCCTTTGGGCGACGATGGCGTTCAAAACCGCGGCCGCCAGAAACGGCGGCACTTTCATGTCGATCAGCCTCGGCACGACCGTCGGCGCGTCGTTCGTGTGCAAAGAAGAAAGCACCAGGTGCCCGGTCAAAGCCGACTGGACGGAAATGGAGGCCGTTTCTTCGTCGCGGATCTCGCCGACCATGATGACGTTCGGATCCTGACGGAGAATTGATCTTAAACCCGTGGCGAAAGTGATGCCCGCAACCGGATTTATCTGCGTCTGGTTAATGTATTTGATGTCGTATTCGATCGGGTCCTCGATCGTCACGATGTTCACTTCCGAACGGTTGAGCATCCCGAGGATAGAATAGAGGGTGGTCGTTTTTCCGGAACCGGTCGGTCCGCAGACAAGGAGCATGCCGTAGCTTTTTTTGATATTATCGCCCACCAATTCGGCCATATCGTCGAACATGCCGAGTTCCTGAAGGGAAAGCGGCCGCTGGGTCGAAGGTAAAAGCCTCATTTCCACTTTTTCCCCGTAATAAGTGGGAATGATGGAAACACGGATATCCAAGATGTCGGTGCCTATTTTGTGGCGGAATCTTCCGTCCTGGGGCTTGTAGTGCTCGTCGATCTTCAAAGCCGCCAAAAGCTTGATGCGGGCGACGATCGCCGGATGGACGTCTTTGGAAATCCGGAGGATTTCCCGCAAAACGCCGTCGATGCGGTAACGGACAAGGATGCCGTCTTCGAAAATCTCGAAATGGATATCCGAAGCCCGCAGGGAAAAGGCGTAGGCGATCAGATTGTCGACGATGGCGACGATCGGCACGTCCGCCGCCGCTTCTTCTCCGCGCTTTCCGAGCCTTAACGACTCGGCGATGTTCGTTTCGATAAGCTTCCGGAAATCTTCCGACTGACGCTGGCTGTAAAGCATGAAGCCTTTGTTCAAGTCGGCGTCGACCGCGAGATAAGGCTTTATTTTGGCCTTGATGTAGCGCTCGATGAATTCGATCGTTTCCAGGTTAGACGGGTCTTCCATGGCCGCGGAAATGGTTCCGTCGGGTTCTTGGTCGAAAAGGATCACCCGGCGCTGCCGAGCCACGTCTTCGGGAAGCAGTCTCAAGAGATTTTCGTTGATCTGCTTCGCGTTCAGACCCGCGAGCGGCACCTTGAAGTAATCCGAAAGGATGTTGATCCAGTAATCCTTGGTGATGACGCCCTGGGAAATCAAAACATCAGCCATGTTCTGGCCGAGACGCTTGGTTTCTTTGGCTGTCTCGTCGAATTTTTCCGCGTCGATCAAGCCTTCTTTGAGAAGAAGGCTCTTTAAAGTTTCATCGGGGATCTGAAGCATTTAGATGTTTGTTCGCGCGAGAAAAACGCGAAAATATACGTCATTAGTATAACAAATTGGAAACAAACCCGCCACGAAAAACTCAAAGCAAAAGCTTGGACCAAAACGGCCAGACCGAAGGCAGCCAAAACTCGCAAAGCAAAAGCGTTAAGAGAGCAATCGGAATCCACAAATGGTAGAGTGGCAAGCGATCGTCCTTTTTAGATCGGTTCTTGATTCGGAAAAACAAATGGATTAGAAGGTAAATAACGATGAGAGAGGCCATATAAACGATCCAGCCCGGATGCCCGCAGAGAAAAATGGCCGTCCCCGCCATCCAGGGCTCTTCGGATTCGAAGTATTTTTCTCCGGATTTCTTGTTGCTTATTTTTAAAACCGCCAAGAAAGCCAAAGCCGCGACCAAAGAAACAACATAGGAGGCGAAAGCCCACATAAACACGTAAAACAGGAAATAATCTATGGGTGTCGAAGGCGGCAACATGGCCGCGGTCACCGGGTTTGTTTTCCAGGCAGAATAAAGATCAAAAGAATAATAGAGGCTGACGAGAAAAACAGCCGCGATCGCAAAAACAAAAATCGCTTTTGCGTATTTTTTCAAGAAGGAGCGCTTGTAAACAAGCGCTCCCTCCATAAAAGCCAAAATGGCCAAACCAAAATAAAATTGCATGCCGCTCCGTGTTAGAGGTCTAATCCCGGATCGGTTCCCACCGAATACCAGCAGGTGGTTTCAAGATACGTGTCGCAAGTATTCCTGTTGTCTCCGTCCTGCGTCATTAACGGCCTGTGCTTGATGCTTTCCAAGTGAGTGCGCAGAACATAAGTTTTGGCCGTGTTGTCCGCTTTGTAGCCGTACAGATAATTGGTGTCGTTTACCGGATCTATCGGCAAATTGGGAATCGGCGATCCGCCGGCCAATCCGCCCAAATTAACATCCACCCAACCAGTGGCGTCGATCTTCCTTACGTTGGCCTCCACTCCGAAAGCCGGACAGACTCCGGTAAACACGGCGACCGCGGTAGGGTTGGTAGGTTGCGAACATCTGCCGGTGGCGGCGCATCCCTGGCCAGCGCCCGCACCCGTGCAAAGAGTGATCGGCGTGGCTTGAGACACGTAAACTCCCAAGGCGGTTCTCAATCCTTCGAGATCGGAGATCCTTTGGGAATCCCTAGCTTGAGCCAAAAGTTCGGCCGGGTTCAATACAACAACCGTCGCTGTTGCGAGCACCGCGAGAATGGCGATAACAATGAGCAACTCGACCAGCGTAAATCCCTTCTTCATAAATAAAATGTGTAAATCGTTGTTTTTCGACTTTTTATTGAAATTTATTCAATTTTACACATTATAGCACAATAAGGCCATAAAGGCCTTGTATCGTGTGGATAAGTTAGATTCCGATGAAATTCTTGATTTTGGAGATCAAGTCGTCGATCGAGGTCTGAGCCTTGATGAAATAGTCGATGGCTCCGAGGGCGCGGCCTTTGGCCACGTCCGCGTCCTGGCCGAGATTGGAGATGATCACCACCGGACCGCGCTTCAAAAGCGGGTTCTGTTGGAGAATTTCCATCACCTCGAATCCCATTTTTTTGGGCAGGATCAAGTCCAAAAGGATAAGGTCCGGCGTCAAAGTCTTTAAAATCTCCAAAGCCGCTTCCCCGTCTTCGGCATGGATCACCTTTATGTTTTCCTTTTCCAGCCGGGTTTTAAGGAGAGAGGAGAGGAACTTGTCGTCCTCGACCAGCAAAATAGTTTTGGGATTCATGTGAAGATAGTGGCTTTGACCCAATTATACCCTTTCGATTGCCAAAAGTAAACCTTTATGGTGAGGAGGAGTGTCAGTAAAAAACTTTTTTAGTCGTCCCAAGAATATTGACCTTCATATCCGATGGTGTCGTGACTTGAGGCTCCACGACCAAAACCTTGTATCTTGTAATTTAATTGATTCACGCACAGCTTCCGCTACACGTGCCTTGTTACGACTTAGCCCATGTCACCGAATTCGAACTTATTCCACCGAAGTGAAACTTCATTCGCCCCCGGCTCCCCTGGCTTGACGGGCAGTGAGTACAAGACTCGAGAACGTATTCACCGCAGTATAGCTGACCTGCGATTACTAGCGATTCCGACTTCATGAAGGCGAGTTGCAGCCTTCAATCTGAACTGGGGTTAATTTTGGAGGATTAGCTCCGCCTTGCGGCTTGGCAACCCGTTGTATTAACCATTGTATTATGAGTGTGGCCCAGGGCATCAGAGGGCCATGCGGATTTGACGTCGTCCCCACCTTCCTCCTTGAAAAACAAGGCAGTTTCGCGTGACACGTATAACACGCAATAGGGGTTGCGCTCGTTACCCAACTTAATGGAACATCTCACGACACGAGCTGACGACAACCATGCAGCACCTGTGCTTGCGGTCCTTGAGAGAATTTCCACGTTTCCGCGGATTTTCCGCAAACATTTCAAGCCCTGGTAAGGTTCTTCGTTTACTATCGAATTAAACCTCATAATCCACCGCTTGTGCGAGTCTCCGTCTATTCCTTTGAGTTTTAGCCTTGCGGCCGTACTTCCCAGGCGGTCTACTTAACGCGTTAGCTACGCCACTCCGAGGGTCGATACTCGAAACAGCTAGTAGACATAGTTTAGGGCGTGGACTACAAGGGTATCTAATCCTTTTTGCTCCCCACGCTTTCGTGTTTCAGGGTCAGGAACGCGCCAGTTTGCTGTCTTCGCCTTCGGTGTTCCACATGATATCAACGGATGTCACCCCTACACCATGTGTTCCGCAAACCTCTCGCGCCCTCTAGTTTCGCCGTATCCCCCGCACTTCCGCCGTTGAGCAGCGGTCTTTAACAGGAGACGCGCGAAACCCCCTACACACCCTTTACGCCCAATAAATCCGGATAACGCTTGAAGCCTACGTATTACCGCGGCTGCTGGCACGTAGTTTGCAGCTTCTTATTCCTACGGTACCGTCATTGTGTTCTTCCCGTAGAAAAGCAGTTTACAATCCGAGGACCTTCTTCCTGCACGCGGCGTCGCTCCATCAGGCTTTCGCCCATTGTGGAATATTCTCGACTGCTGCCACCCGTAGGTGTACGAACCGTGTCTCAGTTTCGTCGTTGGGGGTCAGCCTCTCAGCTCCCCTACCGGTCATCGCCTTGGTAGGCCGTTACCCTACCAACTAGCTGATCGGACCTAGGCCGATATCAAAGCGTCTTGCGACTTTCATCTTGCGACAATATCGGGGATTACCCCCGCTTTCGCGGGGCTATACCCGTCTTTGAGGTACGTACCAAGGTGTTACTAACTCGTTCGCCGCTATCTCTTTTCCATCCGTCCGTTTGATGTAATCTCGCGTTCTTCAAGAAAAGAAATCGCTCGACTTGCATGCCTTATCCACGCCGCCAGCGTTCATCCTGAGCCAGGATCAAACTCTCATTAAAGAGATCTTACAGGTTTTTTACGCGGATTCGCGCGGAAATGCTTTCCGCGGAAATCCGCATAGTCTAATCTTTTAGACCTGCCTGTCTGATCCGGATTTGGGACAACTAAAAAAATCTTTTACTTATAAATGTATGTATTTACTCGCTAAATTGGTAAAGAGCCGTCTGAAAAGACGCGTTACTATAATAGAGGCGGAAAAGAGGCTTGTCAAGCCGCTAATTCTCTGATATTCTCTTCTTTATGAAGCGAGACATTCATCCGAAATACTACCCCGAGGCGGAGATCACCTGCGCCTGCGGCAAGGCATGGAAAATAGGCGGAACCCTGGAAAAAGCCGAGATTGAAATCTGCAGCGCTTGCCATCCTTTCTACACCGGCCAGGAGAAGCTTTTGGACACGGCCGGACGCGTGGAAAAATTCAAGGCGAAAAAAGCCAAAGCCGAGGCGACCCCGAAAAAAACGAAGAAAGCGAGGGTCAAAAAACCGGCGGCGGAAAAAGCCGTCAAACCCAGACCGAAGACCGCGACCAGAGCCAAGCCTGCGGCCAAGCCGAAAACTCCCAAAAAATAGGTTTCCAAAACACCCGCCGCAGCGGGTGTTTTTGTTCTCATCATCCGATAATCTATTTTTATTTGGATTTCTGGAAAGCTCCGATAATTTTATCCATATCGCCCTCCATAATCTTTTCTATATTATGGAAAGATTTATCCAAACGATGATCGGTGATGCGATCTTGGGGGAAATTGTAAGTGCGGATTTTTTCAGAGCGGTCGGCTGTGCCGATTTGCTCCCGTCGAAGCTCGGAAACTTCTCCCGTGGCTTCTTTCTGTTTTTGTTCGTAAAGCTTGGCCCGCAGAGATTCCATAGCCCGTTCTTTGTTGGCGTATTGGCTCCGCTCCACCTGGGAAGCGACGACGATACCGCTCGGCTTGTGGACGATCCTCACGGCCGTTTCCACTTTGTTGACGTTCTGGCCGCCGGGTCCGGACGAGCGGAAAAATACGATGTCGAGATCTCCCGGATTTATCTGGACCTGGCCCGGGTCGACAATCGGAAGCACGGCGACCGAAGCGGTCGAGGTGTGGACCCGGCCGGATTTCTCTGTTTTGGGAATCCTTTGGACGCGATGCACGCCGGACTCGTTTTTAAAAATATCGTAAACGTCCAAGCCTTGGATTTGGATAACCATGCTTTTTATTCCGTAAAGAGAAGTGCTATTGACGTCGACGGTTTCGAACTTAAAGCCCTTTTTCGCGGCGTAGCGCTGGTACATCCTCGCCAAATCTCCGGCAAAAATAGCGGCTTCGTCTCCGCCAGCTCCGGCCCTTATTTCAAGCAAAATTTTATCCATTGGAACGTCAATAAATTAACATAAGCTTAAAAAAACGCAATATTACAAATTTATTTCTTCTTCAAAACCTTCTCCACCGCTTTCTCGATGTGGTTCGGAGCCATGCCGTATTTCTTGATGAGCTCCTCGCCTTTTCCCGACTCTCCGAAAGTATCCCGCATGCCCACGAATTCCATCGGCGTCGGATGCTCTTCGGACAATAGCTCGGCCACGGCACCGCCCAATCCTCCCGCGATTTGATGTTCTTCGACCGCGACTACGGCTCCGCATTTTTTGGCGACGGAAACGATCGTCCGGCTGTCCAAAGGCTTGATCGAATGGCAATTAACGACCAGAACATGGATTTTTTGCTTTTCCAGATTCTTCGCGGCAAGCAGACAATTGTAAATCAAGGGGCCGCAGCCGATAATGGCCACCTCTGGTTTTTTCCCGTTCCCTGGATGCCAGAAAATCTCGGCTTTTCCTGGAATAAAAGGAGTCTCTTCGGTCGTCATGAGCGTAGTCGCGTTTCTCGCGAATCGCAGATAGGCCGGGCCCCAGATTTTGGCGGCCGCCACTGTCGCTTTTTTGGCCTCGATCGCGTCGCAGGGCGCGAAAACCTTCATATTGGGCAACGTCCGCATCAGGGCGATATCCTCGGTCGCCTGATGGGTCGCTCCGTCCGGACCGGTGGAAACCCCGGCGTGATGGCCGGCGATCTTGACGTTCGAATCGTTGTAGCAGATGGTCGTCCGGATTTGTTCCCAATTCCGGCCCGGAGAGAAAACGGCGTAAGAAGAAACAAAGGGAATCTTGCCGCTCAACCCGAGCCCGGCGGCAACGCCGACCATGTTCTGTTCGGCCACGCCGACCTCGAAAAACCTTTCCGGGTATTTTGCGGCGAAAGCTTCGGCTCGCGTCGATTCCGTCAAATCCGCCGAAAGGGCGACGACGTCGCTATTCTCCGCTCCGGCTTCCAAAAGCCCCGCGCCGTATCCGTCCCTCAAAGCCGCCGTTTCGGGATTCTCGGAAAAAATATCGGGATTGAGATGCAGCTCGGGGTTAAGCATGGTTTATTCTTCGTCTTTTTTCTTGGTGACCAATTTCCAATGATAAGAATAAAGAGGGACGCCGACGATAAGCATGGCCAGGGAATCGGAAGCGTCTCTCTGGCGCTGCTGCTTAAGTTGACGTTTGTTGAATTCGGCGAGTTCTTCCGGGTCCGGTTCGACATATTCTTCGTTTTCCCTTATCGGCTTGGTTGAAGGATAAATATAATACTGGTCGACTTCGGTGAAAATAAAACTCTTTAAAGCGAGATTCACCAATCTTACCGAAGCGATGATGATAAGCACCAATCCGACGAAGGAAAAAATGTAAAGATAGATTATTTTGATGATTCTTAGGATGTTCATGTTTTTTTATTCGGTTTCTATTTTGCCGCCGAGCGACCTCAATTCTTTCAGGGCGGCCAAGGCCTGATCTTTGGTGGGCGGTTTTCCGTGCCAGGCGTAATCGTTTTCCATGAAGCTCACTCCTTTTCCGGGAATGGTGTGGGCTATGATCAGGGTCGGCTTCTCGTAAATGGTTTTTGACTCGTTTACGGCGTCGACTATCTCCTCGATGCTGTGGCCGTTGATTTCCATAACGCGCCAGTTGAAAGCTTCGTATTTCTCCCTCAAGGGCTCGAGGGGCATGACGTCTTCGGTGAATCCGTCGATCTGGATGTTGTTCCGGTCCATCAGCATCGTCAGGTTGTTGATTTTGATTTTCCCGGCGAACATCACCGCTTCCCAATGGTTGCCTTCGTTCTGTTCTCCGTCGGAAACAAAGCAATAAACGCGGTATTTTTTCTTGTCGAGTTTGGCGGCCAAAGCCATGCCGATCGCCTGGCTTAGCCCGGTGCCCAAAGGCCCGGAAGTCGTTTCCGTTCCGGGTAAGGATTGCCTGTGCGGGTGGCCCTGGAGCCTAGAGCCCAGTTTTCTCAAGGTGTTCAGCTCGTCGAGCGGGAAATAGCCGGCGTAGGCCATGGCCGCGTAGCGCACCGGGCAGATGTGGCCGTTTGATAAGACCAGCCGGTCCCTGTCCGGCCAATCCGGATTTCCCGGCTTGTGGTTCAGAATGTGGAAATAAAACGCCGAGAAAACATCGGCCATGCCCAAAGGCCCGGCCGAATGCCCGGAACCGGCTTCGTAAAGCATTTTGACGACGCTTTCGCGGATCTCGTTCGCCCGCTTTTCCAAAAACTTTATTTTTTCGTCGGTCAGTTCAAACATTGGACAAATCAGCATAAGCTTTGGCCGGATCTCCGGCTTCGAAAATATACGACCCGGAAAGAGCGATGTCCGCTCCGGCCTCGGCGATGGATTTTATGTTGTCGAGATCGACGCCGCCGTCGACCATAACAACCACTTCCGGCGCGGCCCGTTTTATCTCCGTCACTTTTTCGAGAACGGCCGGCTGGAACTTTTGGCCGGAAAGCCCGGGCTTCACTCCCAAGATCAAGAGTTTTTTGAAATCGTCGACGTAACCGAGAGCTGTCCGGGCCGGAGTTTCCGGAGAAACGGCGATCACCGGTTCGGCGTTATATTCTCCGCAAACGTATTTGAAGAAATTCCGGTCGTCAAGCCGTTCAAGATGCACCGCCACTTCTTTGGCTCCAGCCATAAGCCATTTTTCGACGATCGCTTCCGGCTTGTCGACCATGAGATGAACCCCCACCCGCAATTGGCTGTCATAGTGATCGATCATCGGCCGGAGTTCATTCGACGCGTTCCAGGTGATATTCGAAGTGAACGTCCCGTCGGCGATGTCGAAATGGACGGTTTCTCCGGCCGGAAGAAAAGTCTTCAGCAGGCGCAACCGCCCTTCGACGCAGGAAAGATTTTCGCAATTTATGACCGGCTGGATTTTCATTTTGGTTGTATCCCGACAGACGACTCGATGTCTTTTATCTTTTGGATCCTCCGCTTGTGCTTTTCCTCTCCGGAAAACGGCGTCTGGAGCCAAACGCTCAATATTTTTTTCGCCGAGGCGTCGTCATTGATGTCGGCGGCGAGCGACAAGACATTGGTGTCGTCGTCGTTCCGGCTCAAATAGGCCTGGTCCGAACTGGTGATCAATCCCGAGCGGATATTCTTGAATTTGTTGGCCACGACGTCGACGCCCA